>JAYYQC010000404.1:0-19914 GCA_036128675.1 Myxococcota bacterium
GATAAGCGCTTTTAAGTTGATGCGTGGGTCACCTTTACCCGTTGGTGAGACCTCGATGTTGCCGTCATCGGAGATAAAGAAATAGGGCGCACCCCATTGCTTGACGCCATATAGTTCGTTGCTGTCAGTCAGGGACCAAGAATTACGACTCATCGCAGCTCCTTACCGACGCAAGACCGCGTCAATTACAAGGAACGCGCGACCTACCGGCGGAATTGAAGGATGACAAGAAAAACCGACGAACTCAATTGGATTTCACCGCGACGCACTCTTGCTTGATCACCGATAGTTGCCTTCACTATGCTCACCTTAGTCACGTTGTGACTCGAAGGAGATAGAATGAGTACAAAGAAGACCCGCCGCGGGGGCTTGTCTAAGACGATAAGTAGAGCGCGCAATGTGATGCGCTTGATGACTGGACAGCGCTTTACCCCCCCTTATGAGGCGAACTACTCGCTCCATTCAACCTGTCTTTTCGCACGTTTGCGGCATTATCCCGCCGCCGGGGAGTCCAAGAGCCAACCTGTCCTTTTTATTCCGCCTCTGATGGTTACGGCCCAGGTTTACGATATTTCGCCCCAGCATTCCGCCCTTGGATACCTCTGTCGCGACGGTCACGATGTGTGGGTTTTGGACTTCGGTGTCCCTGAAAGTGAACCAGGCGGCATGGAGCGAACGCTCGATGACCACATCATTGCGATCAATACAGCGATCGACGAGATCGTAGCAGCAACCAGTGGACCGGTGCATCTCGCTGGCTATTCGCAGGGAGGTATCTTTGTCTACCTCACGGCCGCGTATCGGAAATCCAAGGATATTGCCTCTGCTATGACCTTTGGCAGCCCCATCGACATGCAGCGGAATCTCCCAAGGGATGTCGACCGAGGTCTCCTACAAAACGTGGTAAGCGGGGTTCGTGGGTTAGCCGGTGGGGCGATTGAAGGTCTGCCGGGTGTCCCCGGCTCATTCTCAAGCTTGGCCTTCAAGATGGCGAGTCCGATCAAAGAGGTTCAGTATCTCAAGCTTATGCTGGGAATTTTGGATGACCGAGAGGCTCTCGCCAAAATTGAGCCGATGCGTCGATTCCTCGGGGGAGAAGGATTCATTGCTTGGCCTGGTCCTGCATTTCGCAAGTTTGTCGATGATGTTGTGGTCCATAACCGCTTGATGAAGGGCGGGATCATCATCAATGGTACAACGGTGCATCTAGGCGATGTAACCTGCCCGATTCTATCATTCGTCGGTTTGAGCGATGAGTTTGCCCGTCCAAAATCGGTAAGAGCGATCCGGAAGGTAACGCGGCCCAGCGAATACTATGAGGTTGAACTTGCGAGTGGGCACTTTGGTTTGGTCGTTGGCTCGCGGGCGATGGCTACGGTTTGGCCCACGGTATCTCAGTGGATAGATTGGCGAAGTGGGCAGGGCGGCGTACCATCTAAGCTTAAGACGGTAGTTGATCATAATGAGAATGTCGCTCGGATTGACGAGAGTGATATCGACGGATTGGGCACAATATCGCGGGACCTCTTTGGAGAAGTTTGGAAGAAATCTGGCGATGTCTTGCGCGAAGTAACGGATGCACTGAGTTGGACGCGATGGCAGACGCCGACAATCTTACGCTTAGCAAATATCTTTTCTCAGTCTGGGATGACAGTGGGAGGCATCCTAGATGCACAGGCAGACCACCTACCGGATCATACCTTCTTCCTCTGGGAGGGCCGGGCGTACTCTTATCGTCAGGCCAATGAGCGGGTCGACGCTCTCGTAAAGCACCTCTTTGCTATTGGTGTGCGACCAGGAATGACGGTCGGCATATTGATGGACAATCAACCTGATTATCTGACCGCTACGGTTGCTCTTAATCGTTTGGGTTGTACCGCGGCCTTGGTGAACTCGGGAGCTCAGAAATCCAGCTTGAGCCATGCTCTTGCAGCAGGACAGGCGGAGATTCTTCTGGTTGATGCAGCACACGTGAAAGATGCCTCTGCGGTCCTTGAAAAACGGCAACTTGTCGGCGTCGGAATGCCAACGGACGAAAGTGCGAAATGCTCTTATTGGATCAATTTAGACTTCGATACGCCGCCGGAAGTTGATCTTCCACCGCGTAATCCGATGGATTCAACCGAGACAGCAATGCTCATTTATACATCTGGCACCACCGGGCTTCCGAAAGCTGCAAAGATCTCGAATCGGCGTGTGTTTTTTGCAGCCAGTGGGGCGGCCGCGATGGCCGGAATGACCCCGCGAGATACGGTTTACTGCGCTCTTCCCCTCTATCATGGAACTGGCTTCCTGCTTGCGGCTGGTGGCGCCTTGGTGGGTGGCGCACGCCTGATGTTGGGACGAAAATTTTCTGTAAGTACCTTCTGGCGAGATTGTAGGGTTGGCGGGGTCACTATCGTCTTCTACGTTGGAGAGATGTGTCGCTATCTGGTCTCAGCACCGGAAGTTGCAAATGAAAAGAACCATTCAATTCGACTCATGGTTGGCAATGGAATGCGAGCTGATGTGTGGAGTCGATTTTTGCACCGCTTCGGTAATGTCAGAATCGTCGAATTCTATGCATCGACAGAAGGCAATGTCGCGACCATCAACCTCACTGGTGAAAAGGTCGGATCGATTGGAAGGATCCCCTTCCAGATTTCTCAGGCGGAGCTCGTACGTTATGATGTAGAAGAAGACGATTTCATTCGCGATGCGATGGGATATTGCGTGCCTTGCGATTCGGATGAGCCTGGAGTTCTTATTTCGAGAATTCGCGATGACAGAGTGTGGACTCGTTTTGAAGGCTATGTAAATGACAGTGAAACCCGTAAAAAAGTGCTTTCCGACGTGTTCGAGCCCGGAGACCGTTGGTTTAATACCGGGGATCTGCTGAAGCGCGATGACGAAGGCGATTATTGGTTTGTCGACCGGCTTGGCGATACATTTCGGTGGAAGGGTGAGAATATTTCGACCGAAGAGGTCAATCTCGTTATGTCGAAATTAGACTGGCTTGCTTGCTCAACGGTGTATGGCGTTAAGGTTCCAGATCAAGAAGGTCGCGTCGGGATGGTTGCGGTTGAGTTGAGAGAAGGCGCTGAATTCGATGCGGATGAGCTTTATAAGTGGCTTGAGTCGCAGTTGCCGAAAGCGGCGATTCCGCGGTTCGTCCGAATTGTGAACTCGCTGGATACTACTGGAAGCTTTAAGTTTCTAAAGCATTCGTTGCAAAAGGAAGGCTTTGAGAGTCAGACGAGCGAGGACCCGGTTTGGGCTTGGGCTCCGAAGAAGTCGACCTATATTCCCTATGAGAGCAGTCTTCGAAATCGAGTACTTAAATCTCTTTAAGGAGATTGTCTCGAAATGACTTATTAAAGGGTGCAGGGCCAAACCAAACATTGAAGAGGGCCTGCCCAAAACCCGGACTTTTGATTCTGCCTGCGACACGTTCGTTGACCTTTAATTCAATCCCGTCATTTGCGAGCAGTGTTAGCTGATAGCGGTCGCCAGCCTTTAGGTCTTGGTAGAATGCGTTGAAGGTTTTCAGTTCAGTCTGGTACCGGTCAACCGTTTCTTTCGGGTTGTTTTTGCGAAAGAGGTTTTCGGTAACTTCCCGGAACTCAGCCGCGCTAAAGTCGCGCTTGTAGACCAAGACAAGGGCCTTGGTTGAAGCTTTGGAAAAGTCTTTGGCCGGTATGCCTTTTGGCAGATAGGTGGCACCGCTGAGAACATCGAAGATAAGCGCGTATGTAAACCCGCTGGCCCCGGCAATTTCGAGTTGGGTGCTGGGCGTCTTCAGTTGTGTCTCGAAAGAGATGTCGTCGATATCGATTGTTGTTGTGGCTATAAAAATTGAAAGACTCATCAGTGTTATTTGCATGTATTCTCCTCTAACTTGGGTATACTGATCATCGAGGGTACGGGATTCAACTTTAGATGTGTTGAAATGAAAGAACTGACTTTCGAAGAATGGCGACGTCGCTGGGACGACTGGGATCAAATTGCTTTTGCGATGGAGCCCGGCTTCGACGGCTATTGTTCAAGTTCATATTGGGGACCTCCGGCACTGGCTTCCAATCTTTATCCTCCTCAGGGCTCCCCGTGGATTTTTGCGGATGACTCAAGCGTTGTGGTGTTCAAGCGTGCTAGGCGTCAGGGCCGGACTGAGGCATGGCCCATGGACTCTGGTTGGTTTCTGGGCTCGCCAATCGTCAGCTTGGATTATGCCGCGACGCTAGAGCGCTGGTTACGCAAACAGGCGCTAGCAAATACCTTACCGGACGTACTGGTTTTATCGGGGGTACCAAGCTGGTCACGGTACGCTTCAGTCGTTGGTCTCTTTTTGAGTACGACCTACGACCTTTACGCGCTTAAGCGAACCGAACGCGCAGTTGCTTCACTTTGCGGGGGCTGGGACGGATATCTCTCGCGGCGTAGCGCCAATTTTCGCAGGTCACTCAAGAAGGCTCTAAACCGAAGTGAACGCGCTGGCTGGTCGATGGAGTGGCATGAAGGTAGTGGCATCGATCACCACACACTCTACCGGCGTGTCCTTGCCATTGAGGCAAAGAGCTGGAAAGGCCAAATCGGCTCTGGGCTTTCGACCGGCAGTATGTCGGAGTTCTACCGTTTGGCCTTGCCGCGCTTGGCACATCGGGGGGCTTTACGCTTGGGATTTTTGACTTCTGAGGGGCAGGACCTCGGGTTCATCCTGGGCGCGGTTGTTGGCGAGCGCTACCGTGGTCTTCAGTTTAGCTTCGATGATCGCTTTCGCGATGGTAGCCCCGGTGACGTTATGCAAGGCTTACAGATTCGGCGCCTCGTCGAGCAGGAAGTCCTTGAATATGATCTCGGGACCGAAGCACCTTATAAAATTCGTTGGGCAGAGAATCTCGAAGGCACTGAGACCTTTGTCGCACTTCGGCCAGGTTTGTCGATTGAGTCGGTCTTTTCCGAATAAAATTCAATAATTGAGTCCTTGGTTCTTTTATTCAGAATATTATTCTGTTAGTCCTCCGCTCGTTGTCCTAGGGACCGGAGGGTGGAAACGATGGATTCAATCGCTGTTATGAAGTTCGGGAGCTCGGTGTTAGCGAACGAGACCCAATTACCGGCCGTCATTGATGAGATCTATCGTGCTATCCGGGAGGGCTACCGAGTCGTCGCGGTTGTTTCTGCACTCGGAGACACGACCGATGCGTTGGTGCAGAGCTATGGACAACCGGAGCTCAGTGAAGAGGGGTACGCAACCTACGTAGGGACCGGAGAGCTGGTGAGTGCATCTCTGCTGGCCCGAGAACTCGCTAGGTCAGGCATTACTTCAACACTCGCTGACGCGGGGCGAATCCGCCTCATTACCGACGGTAGTATTCTCAACGCCGAGCCGGTTGGACTTGATACTTTGGGAGTCATTCGCCTCCTCGAAGACAACGATGTCGTGGTCGTGCCTGGTTTCCTCGGGCGCGATATTCACGGGCGAACAACCTTACTTGGAAGAGGGGGGTCTGACCTCACGGCGGTTTACATTGCAAATCAACTCGATGCGCCCTGTATTTTGCTGAAGGATGTCGATGGTATTTTTGAAGAAGACCCCGCACTTTCACAGGGAGAGGTTCCGCGATTTGAATGCCTCTCGTGGCAAACGGCTTTAGAAATCGGTGGAGCTGTCGTGCAGAGAAAGGCCCTAGAGTATGCCGCGCACAATGGGACATCGTTGGTTGTGCGAAGTCTTAGGGGCGAAGGTACCGTGGTTGGGGCTTTTTCGGACGCTTTGGAGTCAGGTCCGTCGCATTCGAACCCGCCGCTCTCAGTTGGGCTTATTGGCTTAGGAACTGTTGGCTGTGAGGTATACCGCCGTATTATTGCATCAACGGATTTGCGGCTTGTCTCGATTCTTGTAAAAGACGCTCAAAAGAAGCGCTCGGTGGAGTCAAGCCTCATTACGACCGACCCGTCCGTGTTTTTTAAGAGCGATGCCGACCTCATTATCGATTGTTCTAATCCATCTGAGAGTCTAAACATCCGGCTTCTGCAAGCTTTGGAAAACGGCGTGCGCGTTGTCACCGCAAATAAAGGCAATCTGGCCGACGACTTAGACGCGTGGGCACCTTGGATTCAGCAGGGTCGGGTAAGACATTCCGCAACCGTAGGCGGCGTCATTTCGATGCTTGAAACGACGCGAGAAGAAAAGGCTCGTTCACAGATACAACAGTTTCGTGCCGTTTTGAACGGGACGTGTAATTATATCCTAGACCGTCTACATGCCGGGCAGTCGTTTCAGGACGCTCTGGATGAAGCCCAGGCACTGGGTTTTGCAGAAGCGGACCCAAGTGCGGATATCGATGGGTTTGATGCGGCACGTAAATGTTCTCTTCTCGCGTTTGAAGCCTGGGGGCAGGTGGTTGATTGGCAAGGCATCGAACTTGAGGGCATTCGACCTTTAACGACAGAAGATGCCCGCAACGCGACGAAATCGGGCGCTTTACTGCGATTGGTCGCGGAAGGGCGTCTGCACGAAGATACGGTGACGCTCTCAGTAAAACCCCAATGGGTAGCTCAAGGGACTCCAGAGGCCTTGGTCGAAGGCCCCATGAATATCCTAACGCTGCATGCGGGGGAGGGTAGAGTTCTCAAGCGAAGTGGGGCAGGCGCTGGTGGGCTTGCGACGGCCGTTTCGGTCTTCGGTGATGTTTTGTCTTTTATTGGCGACCGCAGCATTGGTTCTGGCCGCTTCATGCCTATCTTGGTAAAAGATGAGTATGATGATTCGAACACTAAAGCACGGCAGTCGCGTCGAAGAGGAAGGCCCACGTCGCGTCCGCTGTCTTGATAAGCAGGGCCATGAACTTTTTGTGGTTCACAACTTTGGGTCTCAATTTGAGGCGACGCTTTATTCGCCCACTCGGCTCAAGTTTTCGTTGAGGCGTGAGGGGCGGGATCATGCTGTTCTAGGTCCCGTCGACTCGATCTATATTGAAGATGAGCCAGAGCCGAGAGCTTTGGTCAGCCAAGTTCATTGGGAGGAACCGGGCTGGATCCCGGCAGTAGATGAGCCGGGGGCCTTGCCCGGCGGTGTTGGCTCGGCGCTTCTAAATTTTTTGGCGCTTCAGTCGGATGACCGTCCACTCACAACCCTGAAGTACCGGGGGCCCTATCCGACCTTAGCCCTATTTGAGAGTCTCGGCGCTTCCTTTATGCCACCGACACCGGTGGAAGAGGCTTTGCGTCGCTTTACCGAAGGCGTCGAAGAAGCGGCGTTGGCAGCACGGGTCGTGGAGCCTTCCGTTGCATTTCGGCCGTCGCCTTTCGAGTGGCAATGGCTTGATGAACGCATTTGTTTTCAACAACGGTATGGTGTTGAGCGTGTATTTTTTGACGGACAGTCCTATGAGCGTCGCGAGTCGGTTTGCCGAGTTGTCCGCGATGACGATGACCTAGAACTTCAGGTCTGGTTTGCGAATAAGCTCTGGTGGCGCGTCGCGCGTATCGGGGTTGAGGGGACGCTAAAAGAAGAGTTCCAACGTCCAACGCTCGAGCAGGACTGGTTTGATAAGCCGTTGCCGCAAGGGCTTCGGGAAGCGCTGGCTCGGGTCTTGGTGCCGGCTGCACCAGCAATGCTCCAGCAAGCTTATCAACTTGTTTGGCAGAACATCCCAATCGTTTTTGGTGATGCTGGATTTAAGGCCGCTCAGTTCGACGGTACTCAGATTATCCTACACGCTGCGTTAGCACCTGGGCTCGCGACGATGAGCCCTGAGGCCGCTCTCAAAGAGCTTGGGAAAAGCCTCGAGCGTCCAATGTTAAGGATTGCCCAGTCTGTTTTGGCCAAACATCATGAGAAAACTTGGCTTCACTGAGTTCGTCTCTAGAACAGGAGTCGTCCTCTGCGGTACACTTAGTACATGCTAAGCGAACGCGAGAGACGCTTTCTTACCGAAAGCACTCGAATCAAGTTCTTCGAGAGCCCCGAGATGAAGCGTCGACGGGGGATTATGAGAACGCGTAACATCCCGACGATCGATTACATGCGGGACGATATTGCTGAGGCCAAAATTGGCTATGCTGAGGTTCTACGGCAGCTCAAAAAGATTAAAGAGATCCGTCGGCCTCTTGAGCTGGACGAACTACCTGCTTGGCAAAAGATGATTGTTGATGAGCAGAAGGAGTACGGTTTTGCGTGTCGAGGCGAAGCACGAGGTGTTTTGCGTTCGAAGCGGCATCCACTCGTTCCAGAATCAGAGCATCATAAAGATGCACCGCCGCCCGAAGAGGTGCCGCGACTCATGGGCCAGTGGCAGCGTGACCTAAGAGACGTGATCTTGAAGGGGCGGATAGCACCGGCCCCGAACCGTCTTGCCCACTTTTTAAGAAGCGCGCCGGAACTCTACACGCGTCTTGAGCATATTGCTCCTTTCGCGGCAGGAAATGGCTTGTTGAGTCGAGCCTTGGTCAATTATTTGCGAATGGTACTCGATTTACCGATCCTTGTGTTTTTCGAAGCTGATCGAGACCAGTACCGGAAGGCCCGGGGTTCGGTGCCAATCATGCGAGGTTGGCTGGCCGATTTATCGCGCGATGAGACGGCCTGTCAGTGCGGTGAGCTGGCTGAACGGGTTCATGAGGTGAATTGGACCGATACTTATCAATGCAGCGCGTGTGGAAACCGTTGGTCGGTTGTTCGATTTGATTTCCGAGCATTTTACGGAGCGGGTGTCGCTCCTGGGAAACCTTCGTCAACAAAACGCTCAGCGTGAACTTGTTGCCACCGCTCCATAGCGTCGCAAATCGCCGACCGATGTAGTATGCGGCGATGCGATGTGAACGCCGCCGAAATACATATTCGATTGTGGGAATGGTGCTAGCTTAACACCATTGAAGTAGCGTTCATCTGTCAATTCGATACCCGCCTGACCATCCGAACCATTTACTTCGTAACAAAAGAGTTCTCCTTCGAAGTGAGCCCGAGGCGCGGCTACGGCCTCATCTGGTCTCTGACCAAGTACGAGGAGTCGGTATATGATTTGGAGAAGTGCGGTTCTGATGCGATTGCTGCCCCCGGTGCCGAGCGCATACATGCCTTGTGGCGATCGAATAATCGTAGGACACATCATACTGGTCAAGGCTTGACCAGGGTGCGAAGTATGAAAGCCGTTCGGGTGTAGGTCGGATTCACCCATGAAATTATTTGCCATTACATCCCAGCCTGGGACGATATGACCACAGCCTTCTCCATTGGAGGTCGTAATCGCGCAAGCCATACCATCTGAATCCACCACGCTGACGTGGGTTGTACTGCCGTTGCCATCTTTTTCCATTGGACTTGGTTGTATCGATGCTGAATCGAGTCGCTTTTTGAGCTGAGTCTCCCAGTATCGAAAGTCTATACTGTCTCGATCCCAGACGGCATTTTCAGTTCTCAGAAGCGGGTCAAAGTGATTGACCCGATAATCCATCGTAAGTGATGCGACCGCTGCGAATTGTTGATGAAAAGATGCGAGGTTCGACGGGACGGGACTTCTTGACCAGAGCTCTAATCCAAATGCTATCAACGCACCGGCCGAGGTTGGGAGCCCAGGCATAATGATCTCATTGTCGCGAAATGGTATAATAAGGGGACTGCAAGACTCTACTTTAAGCTCTTGAAAATCACCGTGAGAGAGTTGGCCTACAGGGCTTGAAAAGTGTTCGGCGAGATCGTTGTAAATTTCGTCGAGACGGTCGTCGATGAGTGCATCGATAAGCCTGACCAATCCAGGGAAGATTACCTGCCCATTTTCTTCCACTTCATCAATGAAGAGGGCACGTGATTCTGGTGTGAGCGAAAGGATTGGTGTCAGAACCCGTATGAAATTGAGCTGACCTTTGGAAAGAGGGATACCATGGGCCGCACTGGTGCGGCACTGTGTAAGTACCTCTTTCAGAGCAAGCCTTCCTTGCTCGTGGTGCAGGGTCTTGATGCCCTCAAGAATCAGAGGAACTGCTGCAGCGCCTTTACCAACATGGAAAGTCTGTGTTGTTGACCCAAAATCAACTTCCAGCCCATGAAAGTCCAAGGCCTTGTTGAGGGCTGAGGGCGTTTGTCGCGGCGCATTTGCAAAAAAATGGTAGGCCTTTGGTGGACTTTTAGGCCCGGCAACAACAGCAAAGCCGCCACCGAGTGGCCCGGTGAGTGCGGGCTCTGATACGAACGCAGTGGTCATAGACGCGATCGCCGCATCGACCGCATTTCCACCATGGGCGAGCACTTCAGCTCCAGCGGCTGCAGTCAGTCGGTCGCCAGCGGCTACAACGCCTTTCGCTTTTTGCGTCGTCATTCTTGACCTACCAACTCCATGCCATCATCCCACCATCAACGCCTAGGTGAACTTGTGCGGTTTGGTTGTTTGCATCTACGCCAGAGAGATAGGCGTCGACAATATTCACAGCATGAACAAGAGCTAGCCCAATAAGAATCGAGTTCCGAAGCTCGTATGCCTTTTCTGCGCTTTGCGCGGCAGCAGTAAAATCTCCGCCTACTTCAAGTGCACTGTATGTGTCGTTTTTACTCTGGTAATCCAAGTGGGCCCAGAGTGCGGCAGCTGCACCAAGTGCTTCAACGCCCCCAAATACCCATGCTTTGGTTGGCTCAAGATTATAGCTTTGCCCCCATCCAGGTATCAAAAAGGAGCGGAAAAGCGCCCCGGACTTAGATTTCAAGACGACTGAATCGGCGGATAGTGCAACCAGATCTTTGGCCGGTAGGTCGACTGCAGCCGTTGTCATAACGCGACCATCTTGGACCCTCACAACGCGAGCGCTGGTTCGATAGAGGGGGCCTGCGGCCAATACTTCGCCCAAAACGAGATAATCGGCACCGAGGAGCGCACCTGCATCCTGTGCTACTTTTTCTTGAGCGAGACCTGACCACTGTATCGCATATTCATCGGCTACTCTGCCTACCTGGCTGCGCTCGATGAGCATTGCCCGTTGGTCTCGAATGAGGCCTACTTGGAGTTCGCCCGCTACGAGCTTGCCTAGATCGCTCTCGGCTGGGGCCTCAAAAGGAAATACCGCCCATTCTCGGTAGAGTGCATCTGGGTCTGCTGCTTTCATTTGAAGTGCCAGTTCATCGGCTAGCTTTCGAAGTGCTGCCTTTAGACTCAGAGGTTTTTTCGGAGCTTCTGCTTTCTCATTCGAGTTGATGGTTGTTTCTTGAAGTACCTTGTCTTGAAGATCGGTGAACCGAACCAGGAACCCTTGGGCTTGGGCTTGAATTGTAAGTTTCGCACAGGGACTCAGCGTCATTGTATCCGACCGCGTCGCGCCCTCGTGAAGGGTGCGTTCTAAATCCTCGACGAATCTCAGACCTTGCGTTGCGATGGCGGGTACGAGTGCATCGACAGCGCTTTGATGGTCATTCCAGAACGCTGCTGGGCTGCGTTGGGTGACAACAATACCTTCGCAGGGCGCTGTAGCAGAGCTTAGAACGCTTAGTGTGAGTATGATTGAGTACATGTGTCGAGAGTCTCCTATGGTCTGGGATCTCTGAGGCTTTCGTTGAGTGGCACCGATATCTGACGGCTAGATAACGAAAGTATCTCCTTCAGCCGGGGCAACAACACGCATCGGCGAGCCAAGCTCCTCAACCATTGCTAAACTTAAAGCATGCTTCTTTTCGATATCCTCATCGGTCTGGGCAGGATCATGGTGAAAGAGGTAGAGTGTTTTCACGTTTGCTTGCGCGGCTATCTCAACAACTTCTTCAACCGATGAGTGTCCCCACGATACCTTCGAGCGGTATTCTTCATCCGTGTAAGTCGTATCGGTGATGAGAATATCTGCGCCCTGGATAAACTCGACCAGTCGTTCTCGATATCGTTCGTTATAATGTGGGGTGTAATCTGGATAGAGCTCGTTATCGGTGACGTAACAGAGCTTGCGCCCAGAGTACTCTACTCGGTAGCCGAGACAGTTGCCTGGATGACTGAGGAGGATGGTCGAGACTTTGATCCCATGGACATCGATGGTCTCTTCGGTGAGATCTCGGAAGTAGACCCGTGCTGCGAACTCTGTGAAGTTCACCGGAAAGTATACGCCGTCCATTTGAGCACTCATGAGTTCACGCATCGAGATATCCGCGTGCGAAGCGCCGAGAATTTCTATGTCGTTGCCCTGAACGTAAAGTGGGGTGAAGAATGGAAGCGCATTGATGTGGTCCCAGTGAGGGTGGGAAATGAAGATCTTCGTTTGGAGCCTTCTAGGCGTCTTCATGAGGTGGTCGGAGAGTAACCGGATCCCGGACCCGGCATCGAAAACAAAGTGTTGACCACGCGCGAATTCCATCGAGACGCATGAGGTATTGCCACCATAGCGGATCGAAGATGGTCCGGGTACGGGCAGCGTTCCGCGCACTCCCCAGAACTGGACCCGAACAAAGTCGTGAAGAAGCGACTCGACCTGGTGAAGGAAGTTTTCTCTCTTCACGGGCTGAATAAAGTAGGCGTCGACACCCAGGTTGATTGCTCGATTACGATCAAACTCATACGGCTTATCCGAGATCGCGATCAGACGGGGCCGGTGGTCCAGTGGTGCCTCGGCGAGACGTTGAACGATACTCAGAGGGTCAGAGAGACTGTAGAGTAGGTCGACGATGACCGCTGTGACCGGCGATTTTTCGGCCTGGCTGAGCAGCTCGCTGGCTTCATGAAAGACCTCGACCTCCAGCTCAAGCTCGTTGAGGTATTCAACGATGAAGTCTAGGGCATCGGGTCGGCTTTCGAGTACCAGTACTTTTCGATTATTTATCGGAGTTTCGCTCATTGCCCGCCTCTATCGCTATCGCTTTCGGCAGTCTATGAAATCACCGACCTCGATTCAAACGAGCGGCATCATGGGTGATAATTGTCATGATTCGTCGATCTTTGTGGCCCCTGGAGTCTTGACATGGTGCGCTACCTGTCAAAACATGCAGGCTAATGAGAACGACACTTGCACAAACACATCATCATCACCGCGGACATTCCTCCGGCCGGTGACGCGTGTGTTGTGCTCGCTGTATCCGGTGGAAGAGGGTACGCGAGCATTGAGTTCCCATACCCCCTCCATTTAGATTTCAGCATATTGGGTCATCGAGCGGGACGCTTTTGCGTTCGCTTAGGACGATTTAACAAAGGGAGATTGGGTCTATGTTGATAACAGATGAAGTAAAGCTAGGGTTGCCAAAGGGGCGCATGAACGATGGCATCATGACGCTGCTTAAGGAAGCGGGGATTAAGCTTCGCCTATCAGACCGAGGTTACCGCCCTTCGATGAACCTTGATGGGTTTCAGGTCAAAATTCTCAAACCACAAAATATCGTTGAAATGCTCCACGCGGGTTCACGGGATGTTGGTTTTGCGGGGTTGGACTGGGTTCAGGAGAAGCGGGCGGACTTGGTCGAGTTACTCGATACTGGGATGGACCCCGTGAAGGTTGTCGCTGCCGCACCAGAGAAGCTTCTCGTCGATGGGAATTTACCTAAGGAACACTTGGTCATTGCATCGGAATACGAAACCCTGACCAAGGATTGGATCCAACGAAAGGGAATCGACGCCACATTCGTACGGTCCTATGGAGCAACCGAAGTATTCCCTCCTGAGGATGCCGATTGTATCGTGGATAACACGGCCACGGGTTCAACTCTACGCGCAAATCAGTTGGCGATCGTCGATACGGTAATGACCTCTTCCACGCGCGTATTTGCTAACCCTCGTGCGATGGATAACCCGATCAAGAGAGAGCGAATTGAGACATTCAGCATGCTTCTGAAATCCGTACTTGAAGCACGAAGTCGCGTGATGATTGAGGTAAATGTCGGGGCGGATGACCTAGATAGAGTCGTCAACGCACTCCCGGCGATGCGAGATGCGACAATCTCCTCGTTGCGGGGTGATCGAGGCTTTGCTGTAAAATCGGCTGTGCCGAGAGACCAGTTAACGACTCTCATCCCCGAGATTAAGCGCAACGGTGGTACCGACCTCGTTGTAACCAAGCTCGCTCAGATTGTGCCTTGAGGAGAGTTGAATGGTGCGGCCAATTGATGCGTTGAGTGCGACAAATTCATATGCGATTCCACCACGCCCGTCGCATATAGACCTTCCCCTGGGAAACACCGAACGTCTCTTTATGAGCACGGACGAAGAAAATGCGCTTGACGATGCTTGGCGTAAGGTGGCTCGTGAGGCAGCGGGGCATTACCCAGATGCTAGACCACTCGAGGCGGCGATTGCCGAAGTTACCGGTGTTGAACCGGCACAGGTTATCGTTACTGCGGGGGCTGATGAAGCTCTTGAACGAGCGTGCAAGGCTGTGCTGCAGCCAGGTCGTAACCTGCTGTTGCCGATACCAACTTTCGCGATGATACCGCATTACGCGAAGCTTACGGGTGCCGAGGTCAAGACAATCCCGAGTGGCGCGGACGGTATCGATTGGGGGGCAGTTCGTGCATCGTGCGATTCTGAGACTGCCGCGTTGGCCGTCATCTCGCCAAACAATCCGACCGGACGTGTTTTAGATATCGAAGCATTCTTAAGCTTCGCGCGGGATTTTCCGGATGTTTTGTGTGTGTTCGATGGTGCCTACGCGGAATTTGCAGACGAAGATCCACTCCCCCGGCTCATCGATTATTCAAATGTGGTGGTTGTACGAACCATGTCAAAAGCATGGGGACTTCCAGGCCTCCGAGTCGGCTATGCGGTGGGCGCGGTAGAGCTCATTAACTGGATGCGAGCAACCTCGGGGCCCTACACGATTGCTCATCCGTCTCTCAAACTGGCTGAAGCGTGTCTCCATGAGGGGCTCGAACGAAAATCTGCGTTTGTCGAAGAGGTGCGGCGTGAGCGCTCATTGTTGAGTACCGCCCTGGAAAAGTGCGGTTTCCGAGTTGAGCCCTCTCAGGCGAACTTTCTCTTTGCGGAAGCACCGCGGGGGAGGGCCGATTATTGGGAGGCATGCCTAGCTTCATTGGGCATCGGTGTCCGGCGTTTTGGTGGAGAACTTCAAGGTGCAATTCGAATGAGTTGTCCCGGTACTCCTGAGGGACTTGCTCGCGTGATTTCGGCGCTGGAGACCATTGACCGACCTGATGCGCTGATCTTCGATATGGATGGTGTCATGGTCGATGTCGCAGATTCATACCGGGCGGCGATTATTGAAACAGCGCAAGCTTTTGGCGTCACGATTACCCGGGAGGATATCGCTGCACGCAAGGCCCAAGGTAATGCGAATAATGATTGGGTGGTCACGCGCGATTTAGTCGAAGCAAAGGGTGTAAAAGCTAGCTTGAAAGAAATTACGGACACCTTCGAGACACTCTATCAGGGTACCCCAGAGCGTGAAGGTCTTCGCGAGACTGAGAAATTAACTGCACCACGCGCGTTCTATGAATCGCTGCGTGATCGATTCACCCTGGGCATTGTCACTGGAAGACCTCGGTCAGATGCTCAATTCCTTCTCGAGAAACACGGTTTGAGCGACCTTTTTGATGCAGTGGTGTGCATGGAGGATGCGGCTCTGAAGCCGTCGCCTGACCCGGTTCTGCTTGCGTGCAAGTTGCTCAAGACAACCCGCGCTTGGATGTTTGGGGATACACCAGATGATATTCGAGCCGCTAGAAGTGCGCAGGTCATGCCGATTGGCGTGGTAGCGCCAGGCGAAAACCCTGAACGTGCGGGAGCAACTTTGGGACAAGTTGGTGCGGCAAAAGTTATTGGTTCAATTATTGATTGGGAGAAATAAAGAGATGGGAAGACAGGCATCCGTTACTCGGCAGACCAAAGAAACGCATATCACATGTCACCTGGAGCTTGATGGGACCGGTAAAGCGACCGTTTCGACTGGCCTTCCGTTTCTCGATCATATGCTTGATGCCTTGGTGCGTCACAGTCGTATTGACCTCGAACTCAAGGCACAGGGGGATCTTGAGGTGGATGACCACCACACCGTCGAGGATACCGCACTTACCCTAGGTAAGGCCCTTGAGGACGCGCTGGGAGACCGCTCAGGTATTCAGCGTTTTGGCCACGCTTATGCGCCCCTTGATGAAGCGCTCGCGCGTGCGGTGATTGACTTGTCGGGGCGTCCCTTCCCAGTGATCGACCTAGGGTTGAAACGGGAAATGATTGGTCAGGTTGCGTGTGAGAACTTGACGCACTTTTTTCAGTCCCTTGCCTTTGCAAGCCGGATGTCTCTGCACGTCGACGTCCTAAAGGGCGACAATGACCATCACCGTGTCGAAGCTGCATTCAAAGCTGCAGCAATTGCGTTGCGCGAGGCGGTCAAGGCATCGGGAACAAGCGGGGTACCAAGCACCAAAGGAGCGCTCGGATGACTGAGTTCAACTGGAAAGCTGGGGACGAGGTCCTGGTCGTAAAAACCGGCGTAGCGAATGTAGCCTCGATGCTGGCTGGACTTCGGCGGGCTGGTGCTACCCCAGTTCTTGTTGAGACAGGTGAACGACTCTTGGAGGCACCAAGAGTCGTTGTGCCGGGGGTCGGTGCTTTTGGCACAGCAATGAAGGCGTTGCACGGTATGAAACTCGCTGAGGTTCTGGTGGAGCGAATCACTAAGCGACTGCCCACCATGACCGTCTGTCTAGGCCTTCAGATTCTCGGTCATGCGAGCGAAGAGTCTCCAGGAGTTGAGGGCTTAGGTGTCGTCGATGCGTCGGCGACTCGCTTCACGGGTGATATTCGAGTTCCGCAGCTTGGGTGGAATTACGTTCGAGCCGACAACGACACACGTTTTCTCCGTGATGGTTACGTCTACTTTGCGAATTCTTATCGCTGGACCGACGTTGGCGGCGAATGGCTGTGTGCCCGTGGCGAGTACGCAGGGAGTTTTGTGGGGGCAGTTGAATCGGGCGGGGTACTCGCGTGTCAGTTTCATCCCGAGTTATCCGGAAGTTACGGTCATGAACTGATGGTTCGCTGGCTTCAGAATGGAGATGCGTCATGTTGACCGCCCGAGTTATTCCTTGTCTCGATTGCCGAGATGGTCGCGTTGTGAAGGGCATTCAGTTTCAAGGCTTGCGCGATGCAGGGGATCCAGTTGAACGCAGCTTAGTGTATCAAGATCAGGGAGCCGACGAGCTCGTACTTCTCGATGTCTCTGCAACGACCCAAGGCCGTAATCATCAATTTGAGACAGTGCGCGCAGTTCGTGCGGAACTGGGTATTCCTCTTACTGTGGGTGGTGGAGTTCGCGAAGTGGCGGATGCAGAACGTCTCCTAGAGGCTGGAGCGGATAAGGTGAGCATGAATACCGCGGCGGTACGCCGACCGGAGCTATTGGATGAGATGGCGGTTCGGTTTGGTAACCAATGCACCATTCTCGCAATCGATGCTCGACGGAGTCCAACCGTTGACGGCTGGGATGTGGTTGTTCGTTCCGGCGAAGAAAATACCCGTTTAGATGCAATTGAATGGGCGAAAGAAGCCGTGCAACGTGGTGCCGGTGAAATTCTTCTCACAAGCTGGGACCGAGACGGCACCCGCTCGGGCTATGATTTGGATCTCCTCAACGCAATGTCGAAGGCGGTCCAAGTACCGGTCATTGCGTCCGGCGGAGCGGCTACACCTCAACATTTAGTTGACGCAATTCAGGCGGGAGCAGACGCAGTGTTAGCAGCGTCGATTTTTCATGACGGCGACTATGTGGTTGAAGATGTAAAGAAAGTCATGCGCGCGGCAGGCGTTGAGGTACGGTTATGATTATTCCATCGGTGGATTTACAGAGTAGCAAAGCGGTACAACTGGTCGGGGGTAAAGAGCTCGCAGTGGATGCCGGTGACCCAAGACCTATCGCGACAAAGTTTGGCAGGATAGGTGAAATTGCTGTGATCGACCTTGATGCGGCGATGGGAACGGGTGACCAAACTGATACCATTAAGAACCTCCTAAAGCTGGCCCCGTGTCGGGTTGGGGGAGGTATTCGAAGCGTCGAGCGTGCGTTGATGTGGCTAGATGCTGGCGCCCGTAAGGTCATTTTGGGAACTGCTGCGACCCCCGAAATACTCTCACAGCTCCCGAAAGAGCGTGTGATGGCAGCACTTGATGCAGTGAACGGAGAGGTCGTCGTCGAAGGTTGGAAGACCAAGACGGGTGCTTCGGTCAAGGATAAGATGAAGGAGTTGGCTCCATATGTTGGAGGCTTTTTGGTCACATTTGTCGAGCGTGAGGGACGGATGGTTGGCATGGACTTTGACCGCGTTGCCGAGCTGAAGGAGGCCGCAGGGGATGTTCCACTGGTGGTTGCCGGTGGCATTGCGACTGCCGAAGAGATTGGTCGACTCGACGCCATGGGAATCGATGTGCAAGTAGGCATGGCGCTCTACACCGGTGCTATTGACCTCACCGATGCCCTCTTAGCGTGCTTGAGAACCGATCGACCTGACGGACTCTATTCAACAGTTGTCAGCAACGAACTCGGTGAAACGCTTGGCCTTGCTTACTCCGATGCAGAAAGTCTCAGGACTGCGATTGAGCGTGGCGTTGGTGCCTATCACTCTCGGAGTCGGCAGAAGCTCTGGGTTAAAGGTGAGACATCCGGTGCGGTTCAATTGCTGAAGCGCGTCCGGATTGACTGTGACCGAGACGCGATAGAGTTCCGTGTTCGTCAGGCTGAGCCTGGTTTCTGTCATTTAGAGCGATTCTCATGTTTCGATGAGAAAGATGGCCTTAAAAAATTAGAAGCGACCCTGATCGAACGTTCTCAAAATGCACCCACGGGTTCGTACACCGCACGACTCTTTCATGAAGAAGGACTTCTGGAGAAGAAGATTCGCGAGGAAGCGCGAGAGCTCTGCGAAGCAACCAGTCGTGAAGATGTCATTCATGAATGGGCCGACGTGGTCTACTTTGCAACGACACTCGCGGTCAGAGAAGGACTAACCTTGGAAGACCTCTATCAGGAGCTTGAGAGACGCTCTTGGAAAGTTTCACGACGACCAGGTAACGCAAAACCGGAACCGCCTGAGGAGACACACTGAGATGCTTAGACAGTTAAAGCCAGAAGAGATTGAGCGTTCAATACGTCCTCCCGTGGATCCAGATGCATACCGAGATGCGGTGAAGCTGGTCGAAGAGGTCAAGTCCGGCGGAATCGACACTCTGCGTAAGATTGGTGAACGCTTGGGCGATATTCAGCCGGGGGAGCGGCTCATTTACCGTCGTGACGACTTAGAAGAGGCTCTTCGGGCTCTACCAGAGGCCGACCAAGAGCTCCTGAAACGCGTGGGTTCTCGAATCGAAGCATTCGCCGAAGCGCAAAAGGCGAGTCTTTCTCTCATGACGATGGACATTCCAGGCGGACAAGCTGGACATCGCGTGGACCCGGTGGAAAAGGCCGCGTGTTATGCGCCGGGCGGGCGTTTTCCGTTACCGTCTACCGTCTTGATGACTGCAGTGACAGCGCGGGTAGCGGGGGTTTCAGAGATATGGGTACTTTCACCGAAACCGACCCCGGTGACCTTAGCCGCGGCTGCAGTCGCAGGAGCGGATGCGCTGCTTGCAGTCGGCGGAGCACACTCGATTGGTGCCGTGACTTTTGGGGCGGGAGATATTCCGGCTTGTGATGTGATTGTTGGTCCGGGTAATAAGTGGGTCACGGCTGCAAAACAGTATGTCTCAGGGTGGGTTGGTATCGATATGCTCGCAGGACCATCTGAGCTTTTAGTATTCGCAGATGATACGGCATCTCCATCGACTGTAGCGAAAGACCTCCTTGGTCAGGCCGAGCATGATGATGATGCCTATCCTATTCTGGTATCAACTTCTCAAGGTTTGGTCGATGCGGTCAATCAAGCGCTTGCTGAGGAGCTGAAAACATTGGAAACCGCAGCTACTGCTCGCAACGCATTAAAGAATGGCTTTGCGGTTGTGGTCCAGGATCGCGACCAAGGGATTGATGTCTGCAACC
>JAYYQC010000405.1:0-4089 GCA_036128675.1 Myxococcota bacterium
GCTTTTGCGAGTGACCTTGCTGAACGCTACCAGCGACTTGTGGATGAACATCGCGCCTTGCGACGGGCCAACTGCGTGAACCATCTCGGTACACTCGGTACCGGGAATCACTTCATCGAGCTCTGCCTCGATGAAGCCAACCAGGTGTGGGTCATGTTGCACAGCGGCTCACGCGGCATCGGAAACCGTATTGGTAACTACTTCATCGAGAAGGCCAAGAATGACATGAAGCGGCTCAATACCCGTCTTCCTGACCATAACTTGGCTTATTTCACCGAAGGCACCGAGCATTTCGGAGCCTATGTCGAAGCAGTTGAGTGGGCCCAGGATTATGCACGCCTCAACCGTGAGCTGATGATGGATGCAGTCCTACGGGTCTTGCATAAGAATAAGCGCCTGCCCGGTTTCCAGCGAACCAAGCTGGCGGTGAACTGCCATCACAACTACGTGACGCGAGAAGTGCACTTCGACACAGAAGTTTGGGTGACCCGCAAGGGTGCGGTCCGTGCGAGTGAAGACGAGCTCGGCATTATCCCTGGCTCGATGGGTGCGCGGTCATTCATCGTCCGAGGCAAAGGCAACGCTGAGAGCTTTCATAGCTGCAGTCATGGGGCTGGACGGGTGATGTCGCGAGGCGATGCAAAGAAGTCATTTACCCTCAAGGACCACCGAGAGGCGACCAAGCACGTCGAGTGTCGCAAAGATAAAGACGTGCTGGACGAAACACCCGGAGCGTACAAAGACATCGATAAGGTCATGGCCGCCCAGAGTGATCTGGTTGATATCGTCCATACACTTCGGCAGGTCGTCTGTGTGAAAGGATAAAACTGCGGTGGCCTCCTACCTAGGGGGCCACTTTTCACCGTCGAAGTACGCGCATCCTCAAGAACTGTGGGCCAGCGCACACATCTAGGCAGATCGCATCAAATTATTTGTTCGCATTTTAGGTCACAGACAATTGACAGAATTTCTGAGTCATTTAAATTGAAGCCAATGACAAACACAGCACCACATATGCGCCTCATTTCGCGCAGACGCTTTTGCGAAGTCGTGCTGACGTCAATGCAGCACTGATTTCCCAAGCCATCACAATCTACGTCCCTGGGGCGTAAAGAGTCGTTTTGACGGCTTCTACGATAGTAGAGGCCCTTATTGGGGAGTTTAACCTATGGAGTATCAATGAACCCTCTGAAGGACATTATGCCTTATTGTGGCACCGGAACGTCTGGTGAGGATGCATCGAACACTCACCAAGAACACGCGTCTGAGACTCAGACAGTTGGTGGGCTTTAAGCCCCTTCAAGTAGTCTCGAACCATTCTTCGCCGGATATACACCACCACAACGGCAATCCCTCAGCCCGCCCAGGGCATCAGCTCGGGCGGGCACACTTCCTCGACTTTGCATCCTTTCGATGCCGATGGATTGATCTATCCAGATAGCTAGCTATATATCTATAAGACTATGAAGAATATCGTCATCGGCATCCTCGGAACAACGCTTGATAACCCTGGCCGCAGCAAAACGCGCCTGGACCGGTGGAGACCCACGGTCGATATCTGTCGCCAACCTGATTTCAAGGTTGAGCGATACGAGCTGCTCCATGCCCCCAACTGGGACCGCCTAGCCAACCGTGTGGCTGAAGATATCCAGACCCTTTCACCTAAGACAAAAGTGAAGCTTCATCCGCTTGAAGTCGAAGACCCTTGGAATTTCGAAGAGACCTATGGCGCACTTTACGACTTCGCTCGCCGATACAACTTTAAGTCCGAGCGGGAGCGCTACCATATCAACATCACGACCGGCACCCATGTCGCGCAGATCTGCCTCTTTCTACTGGCCGAGTCGCGTCATCTACCGGGCACCCTTCTCCAAGATAATCCTCCACCTAAAGGCGAGCCTCGTAGCAACCCAGGTACGCTGACGCATATTGATCTCAACCTCGCTCAATATGACCTGCTCGCCAAGCGCTTTCAGGCGGAGCACGCTGAGAGCATCGCGGTTCTTAAGTCCGGTATCGAAACCTTGAATCACGATTTCAACGCCATGATCGAAGAGATTGAAGCCGTAGCCCAAGCATCATCGGATCCAATGCTCATTATGGGACCTACCGGTGCCGGCAAGTCACACTTAGCCGGGCAGGTTTATGAGCTACGCAAAGCACGAGGCCAAGTCACGGGGCGCTTCGTATCGGTCAACTGTGCAACCCTGCGTGGCGACAACGCGATGTCGGCCCTCTTCGGACACACAAAAGGTGCCTTTACCGGGGCCGAGAAACCGCGTGAAGGTCTACTTAAAGCCGCCGACGGGGGCACCATCTTTCTCGACGAGATAGGCGAGCTCGGTCTCGATGAGCAGGCAATGCTGCTCAGTGCCATCGAGACCAAACGCTATATGCCCCTTGGATCCGACACCGAGGTGAGCAGTGATTTCCAGCTTATCGCGGGTACCAATCGCGACCTACGAGCTCGGGTCCAAGACGGACTATTCCGGGAAGACCTCCTGGCCCGGATTAATCTCTGGACATTCACACTGCCTGGGCTTGCCTCTCGGCGGGAAGATATTCCCCCGAACTTGCACTATGAGCTGAATCGGTGGTCGGAGCGTAATGGTACGCGCATCACCATCAATAAAGAAGCCGAAGAAACCTACCTGAAATTTGCACGGTCAAAGCGCGCAACTTGGCGTGGTAATTTTCGAGATCTCAATGCCTCCGTAACCCGAATGTGTACGTTGGCTCCACAAGGCAGAATCGATGAGGCTACAGTCGAGCGCGAGCTTAAGCGCCTAAGGACCGAATGGAAGGCGACCAAATCAGAAAGAGCGCCTGACTCAGTCTTAGCCGAGATACTCACGCCTTCGCAGATTGACGCACTCGACCGGTTTGATGCCGTTCAGTTAGAAGAAGTCGTCCGAGTATGTCTCGACAGTCGAAGCCTCGCCGAAGCAGGTCGAGAGCTCTTCGCCCAGTCGCGTTTACAGCGAAGTACCCCGAACGACTCCGATAGATTACGGAAGTATTTACAGAAATTTGGGTTGAGCTGGAATGACCTAAAGAGTGTTTAAAAACGCCAAAACCCCCTGCCTCCGATATGGGAAACAGGGGGCGTATTGAAGGTGGCTACCGTGTTTATTGCAGTGCTCGGACACCAGGCTTCAATGCTGCAAAGGTCCCAGCAAATTCGCGCTCGACGCTACCATCACAGAGGGTTCCTTTAAGACGACCCCAAAGTGCCAATTCAGACTTTCCGTCGATATCTAAGACGACGGACGGGTAACATTGACCATTGCTACGGTTCGACCACATGGTCTCCCCGAAGCGAAGCTTGAATGCAGGATTTGGGTCTTTCCCAGCGCCTACCTGCTGGCTTGGGTCGAGTCGCAATATGGTCAACCGAAGTGCGGCGTCACTGTCCGCGCTCTCGACGTCCAGCACAAAACCTTCTCCGTCGGGGAGGCTATCAAAAGAGAGATCATGGGCGGTCAGACGCATAGTCTTCGTTCCCAAGAGGAGCTGAAAAGTTGCAGATTCGTCACTGAGGAGATCTGGATACACTTCCGGAATCCCGCGGTCTTTCTCTATCGTCGATTCCTTAAAATGTGACTGACCGATTTCAGGCGATACAATTCCTTGATGGAGTTTTGAAGCAGCTCCTGCGACCTCAGACGCAAAATGCATTTCATCGCCGATTATCGCATCGACACCAAGTTGAGGTACCTCCTCAAACTGTCTTTCAGCTTCAAAGGCCCAGACATTGGGACCACCCTCTACAAACTCACTGTAGCTCGTCGGAGCCTCTCCGCACGCCACGCTACCACCAAGGAGTAGCGCAAGTCCCGCCTTCAATAATCCGTTTGCTTTATCATTCTTTATAACGTTGTTCATGTTCGTTCCTTCATCAAATTGGAGTTCAAGACTTCGAAAGCAAACGTCGTGCCAAAGAATAAACCTCATAGTTTCAGTCACTTGTAAAAAACGTTGCTGTCGATTCTGACGAAAGTGACGACACCGACATTCATTGCCCTACGCTTCTCTGTCTCGATCTGTAACACGGAACACAAAAGCCCAGAGGCTCCCTCCTAAGAGCCC
>JAYYQC010000406.1:0-7259 GCA_036128675.1 Myxococcota bacterium
GTCTGCAGTGCTTTCGTCCACGACTTCACTTACGTGTGATTTCACGGATGCTGATTTTACACAGTTCTCGGATTACCGCGTCTCGCTCGCGGTCAGAGCTCCAGATAATAGTACAACGTATACCCTCTGTGACGGTGTTGCGTCGTCTGGAGTCTGTGCAGCGGGGGGGAGCCCCGTTTTATCAGAGCCTAGCTCTGGTCAGTACCGCTTTACCTATCCGTGGGACCCTGCAATCGGTCTAGCAGATGGGGATTATGATTTAAGCTGTTCGGTGAGCGATGGAGCAAATACGTCGACGACTGATTACGCGATTCATCCTGATGAAGTACGTCTAGACAGTACCTCTCCGACGGTGCTGGAGGTTCGTGAGGCCGCGGGAGGTAGTGGTTCCTACGTGGAAGATGATGACTTGATTATTGAAATAGAGTTTTCTGAGACCGTCGTGATAGCCGGTGGTGTCAATCTGCAACTTGAGCTGGATGTTGGGGCAGGCGTTGGGCTGCAAAGTGCTGCTGCGACATATTTCGGTGGCAGTGGTACAACCGTTCTCCAATTCATTTACGAGGTTGAAGAATCGAATTGGGCTGACGCGACTGACTTGGCTTACTCCGGGCAGGGTTCGTTAACCCTAGGTGGCAGCACGACGCTTAACGATTCGGTGGGTAATAATGTGACCCTTACTTTGCCAGTTCCTGGCACTGCGGGTTCCTTGAGTGCTACGAGTGATATTCAGTTAAATTGAGAGACAAATGATTATTTCTCGTATCCTTTTTATCCTTATCTTTGGCCTTTTATGCGGGTGTTCTCATTGGGGCAAAACTCCAGCGAGCGCTTCTGTCGCGTCAACAAAACCGACACCGGCCGCGAAGCCTTCTGAGCCAGAGGCGGAGACACCTCGGTTAGAGATTGTCGAAGCTGAGCAAGCTACGCTCAATGACCAAGACCTTGCGATCAGCCTGGAGTTAACCGGTAAGGGGCGTGCTTCGTATTTTGATGGCGATTACGATGCGGCTGAGCGGAGTCTTAAAGATGCTCTCTTAGTCTATCCCTTTTTACCCGAGGCCCGTTTGTTGCTGGCAAAGGTTCTCTTGGTTCGTGGAGCGGCAGGACGCGATTTGGCTACCCTCAAATTAGCAAAGCTTATGTTGGAAATGGCATTGGCAATGCAACCAGATCTCCTTGAGGCTACTCAGCTCCTTGAGCTCTTGAGTTCTGAATTGCCGTCCGCTCAGTAAAAAAGCCGTAGACCGGCGGACCAAAGCCAAGCGTGCTCGCCATAAAAATGTTTACTGAATCCAAGGTCGAGTGCACCAGACTTCTCGATCCAGCCAATGCCTATTCCAAGTTCATTGCCGGTGGTCTCCCGGTAATTCCAGCCCAGTCTGATCGGTACACTGCGTGCGGCAATGTATTCTCCCCCGAGCTTATAGAGGGCTGACTTGTCCTCATCGGCTGGAACTTCGACATCAAGTGCCACGGTAAAGCCCATGCCCAACCAGGCCGTTGAGAGAATATGCGTGGATTCAGGCAAAGGTGATTTAGGGCGTTTACCGACACTGCGCCATGCCCAACCCGTAATCCATTGAGGAACCATCCTTAATGCAACACTGATATCGGTCGACCAGAAGCTCTCGCCTTCTTCGATGGGGCTGAGCTCTCCCTTGCCTTGAATTCGGCGAACATTAAATCCGGCTGAGATTGTCTGTCCGAGTGCGAATCCCGAACTTCCTATAATTTGGTGAAGGGTTGTACTGGAATCGTTCGTTTTGCTTTGGACGTACGTTAAACCACCAGCAAATGCCCGATTTGTGGTGTCGACTAAACTCGTTATCCAGGTTTTCCACCCAAATTGGGGATCACGGAGATACGCGGTCTCGATTGAGTAACGGGGAATGAAGACCGTTGCGGCGGCGTTATTCAACATCGCGATATTGCTAAAGCTATTTGATTGACTGGCACCGCCCATTGCGAGTGTTTGTGCGTTTTCTAAGCGGGGTTCAGTCAGAGAAGCATCGCTGTCTGCGCCCAATAAGAAGAGGCTCGCGCATAGAGTGAGTGTGTACATGTATGCCTCGTATCATGAGCCATGATCCCTCGGTAGAAAAATCCCCGAAAACTATCGGTTTTCACGACGGGACCTTTGGCATAGACTTAGACTTTCTCGGTTAAGTTGGGCCTTCTTGCTGTGAATGGAAGTGCGTCGATGTCAGGTGAAAATAGTCGTCAATGGTGGATCCCATCGGGACTCTCAGTGGTTTTACTGAGTGTACTGGTTGTCGTGCCATTCCTTTTTTCGCCAACTCCAATCGAAAACCAATCCAACGGCCGGTTCGATGTAAGCGCCCTGGATTTCAGCCGAGGAACAACCGTGAGTCTTCACGGAAAGTGGACAGGCATTGTTGGTGAATTGATTCTTTCCGATACAGTTACTGGACAAGAGCTTGCTGTTCCCGGCGAATACTCTCCGTCTGATGCAAGCCTCTTGACTGTTTGGACTACCCTTGAGGTGAATCCCAATGCTCCACCCACAGGTATCTTTCTTCCTGGCGTAAATTCCTCTCAGCGGATTTTTGTAGCAATTGATGGCGGAAAACCAGAGGTTATTGCTGAGTCGGGCGTCGTCAGTGACTCTGTTTTCCGGACTGTTCCATCCTATTATCGGACGGTTGCAAAAATCCCGGCGGCCAAGAGATCTATTCGGATTTATATCCACATTGCGAATCAGCACTATCCCCGTCTGAGTATTTGGGATGCGCCTATCGTTGGCGACTATGAGAATCTAGTCTCTCGTCGACATGGAAGGCTACTTCTTGATGCGATGCTGATGGGCGTATTTTTGTTCCTCGCTCTCTACTTTTTACGCATCTTTCATGGTCGAGAAAATAAACTTGCGTTGGTTCCTTTTGGCTTAACCTGCCTTCTGATGGGCCTTCGCGTTTTTTCAACCGGTCCGGCGGCAGACTTCTTTCTTGCCAATATTACGATGGCCGATTTTAACTTTCGTTGGCGCCTTGACTATATCGGAATCGTACTTGCCGCTCCTCTTTACGCCCTCCACCTAGCATCGGTTTTTCAGATCGAGTGGTTCCGCCGTGTGGCTATTGCCGGGATGGTTTTCGGCGTCCTGGCGGTCATGGGAGTTCTCACTTTTGACCCAGCGCAGTTCGCCGAGCTCTTGCGTCCATTGGAGGTGATCTTACTGCTGATCGGTTTCGCGATCATTGGATTATCGGTAGATGCAGTCCGACGAGCACATCCGCAGGGCAGGGATTATCTGTGGGTCAATTTGAGCCTTATCATAGCATTCTTTCACGATATTCTTCTTTCATTTAATCTATTTGCGTCTATTCAGATCTCTCATTACGTATTTTCAGGCGTTCTTATTCTCTTGGGAAACCAGCTTGCGCATCGTTTTCTAAACGCGTTGATGATGTCAGAAGACCTATCGCGGACGCTTCAAGCAAGGGTATCGAAGCAGACCGAGGCACTCGAGCGACGTGCACTTGAATCAGAGGCGTTACGGAAACAAGCCGAGACAGGTTTAAACTCCCTCACCAAGCTCGCTGAACAGCGGATGCACTTTTTTCAGACTATCAGCCATGAATTGCGCACGCCTCTTACACTTCTACTGGGGCCCCTCGAACGCGTGCATGCAAATTACCCTCAGGATTTAGAGGTTATTGCCGCTCAGAAAAACGCGAAGCGCCTCTTGAGATTGGTGAATCAATTGTTGGAGTTTCACCAAGTGCAAGCTGGGGCCCGGCTCTCAGTGAGGCCCAGTCGACTTCATTGGATTACCGACGGGTGTATTGAGCAGTTTCAAATGGTGGCGGAGTTACGTCAGATTCGTTTTCAGGTTCAAGACAGAGACGATGCACTGTCGTCGTGGCTTAGGGTAGACCCGGATATCTTGGATAAGGTCGTTACAAATCTTTTATCCAACGCCTTTAAATACCTGGGTGACCAAGATGAGGGCTCTGAAATCGTCGTCATGACCGAGAAGGTTGGCCCGAGGGTAAGAATCTCGGTAATCGATAACGGCGTCGGAATGACAAAAGAGGAGATTTCGCGGGTATTTAGCCCATTTAAGCGAGGAAACCATTCGCTTACCCGTGATGTCGTTGGAACCGGCCTTGGCCTCTCAATCGCCAAGACACTGACCGAACTCATGGGCGGGCGTATCGGAGTGGTATCGATGCCTGACTCTGGGACCACTTTTTGGATTGAGTTTGACGAAATCATTCCGCCAGCTCGGTCGATTATGGCGGAGCGCTCTGTAAGCGTTCTGACCCGTAGAGGTGGCATTGAAGCAGTCTTGGAAAAAGTTCTCCATGAACGACCCGATATCAAGGTGTATCGAAACGAGATCCGCAATACCAGCATGATGGTGGTCCTTGATTGGGCTGCTTTATCCAAGTCGGATAAACGAGAGATCTATGAGCTTTCCGATGAAGAGATCGGGCCGCCCTTGATTATAATTGTAAGTCCTGATGCACGTGCTGAACTTCGAGAGATCCCTGAAAATCGCATTTGGTGTGTCGTTGAAGAGCCGGTTGCCCAAGGCGAACTCAATAACATTTTTGAGGAGTGTCTATTTGAGCAGCGTGACTATCACTCAATCGCAGCGCACGAGGTGGTGGAATACCGCAATTATTATCTCACCGAGCAGCTTGAGCGGTCACTTCGACTTGAACAGACCGATGACGAATCTCGAGTTGGTGACAGTCATGAGGGGCTCAGAGGACGCATTTTAGTGGTCGATGATCACGAGGATATCAGACAGTTTGTTTGTAGAGTTCTTGAGCGAGAAGGGTATGTGACGTCTCAGGCCTCATCGTTCAAGCAGGGTCTGGCACGGGCTTCACAGGATGTCCCAGATTTGGTCATTACCGATTGGATGATGGGCGAGTTGTCGGGACTCGATTTGATTCGCGAAATGCGGCAACGTGAAGAAACCGAGGGAATACCCATCATTCTTCTCACATCGCGCAGTGACGCGGAGAGTAAGGCAATCGGTTTTGAGAGTGGTGCCGATGCTTACCTGACCAAACCCTTTGTGGAGGCTGAGCTCAATGCTTTGGTGCGAAACCTTCTGCACTTACGACAGACGGAGCGTGAGCGTGGAACTCAGGTGCGAAACCAAGTCATGGAGAGTGTATCGATTGAGGTCTCGGCGAGGGTTGAGCGGGCTCTTCAGCAGTTGCGTCATGTCAGTCGAGCAATTCGTGACCGAGTCGACATTGGAAGAGAGCTCATCTCGGGTGACTCATTGGATCAATCGATGGTCTCCGACCTAGAGGTGATGCTTGATAATGTACACCGGTCGACGTTCGATATTGTGGGTGCGCTGGATCGAGTGACGCGTATTTCTGAACAACTTGAACACTTATCCGGTCGTCACGCAGCACCAAAGCAGTTGGTATGGGTGCCGGGGCTCCTCGATGATGTGAGGGCGCGGGTTCAATCGGAAGACGACGAGAGTGAATTGAATTTGGCCATTCGTTATTCAGGGGACGCGGACAAGAGTCTCTATCTTCAACGGACCCTCTTTGAGATCTGTCTCGAGCGACTACTGATGATGTTTAAGGAGGTTCAGGGCCTCGATGTTCCGACGAATCCGATTGAGATCTCGGTTGGGTTCGAGAAGTTTGGCGCGGGCTCGATGTCGCTCGGTATCAAGGCCAGCGAAGCTCTGTATAAGTCCTTAAGTGTGGCGTTTGGAGGATATGTTCCACCGACCAACAGCGACCTAGACTCGGTTGTCTTACGTGAGGCGCTGGTTGGGGCGTCATGGCTTGAAGATGCGATGCACCATCAGGAACTCTCATACGAAAACGGCGTCTTTAAGTTCTGCATTTACTGTTCACCACAGGAGTATGAAGACGAACTTTCTCCGGGAGACGACCTCTTTTTGGACCTCGACCATCGCCCGGATGCTGAGGTCGTTGATCTCCAGGCTCATCGCCGCGGACGATATCGTTCTTAAATAGACGGAGTTTGTGTATCTCCGAGTGCCTTATCTTGACCGGATAGTCGCTGGACGCGTAAGAGGCAGGGCATGTCTAAAGGAATTATTGATACCCTCGAGAGTCGTGGTTTTATAAAGCAATGCACTGACCTGGATGCTCTACGTGAGCATTGTGACGAGAATTCAGTATCGGCGTATATTGGTTACGACCCTACCGCTTCGAGCCTCCATGTTGGGAATCTTTTGACCATCATTACGATGATGCACTTAGAGCGCGCCGGGCACCGCCCTGTTGCTCTTATCGGCGGCGGCACTGCGCGCGTCGGAGATCCCTCCGGGAAAACCGAGATGCGTCAGCTTTTAGATGCCGATCAGATTGAATCGAATAAAGGTGGTTTTCGAAGCCAGCTGGGCCGTTTTCTAAATTTCGATGGCGAAAAATCCATCTTAGTCGACAATGACGACTGGCTAAGAGAACTCAATTATATCGACTTTCTTCGAACCATTGGGCGACATTTCTCGGTGAATCGCATGCTCTCGGCTGAGGCTTATCGTTCTCGGATGGAGCGTGGACTTTCATTTATCGAGTTCAACTACCAGATTCTCCAGGCATATGATTTTCTCGAGCTTCGTCGTCGTCATGGAGTGACCCTTCAAATGGGGGGAGATGATCAATGGGGTAATATCCTTGCGGGCGTAGATTTGTGTCGACGCGTTGATGAAAAGCTGGTGCATGGCCTTACGTTTCCACTTCTCACGACCGCCACTGGTGCGAAGATGGGCAAGACCGCATCGGGTGCCGTCTGGCTTGACCCCGAGCGATTAAGTCCTTACGAATTTTTCCAGTACTGGATCAACGTCCATGACGATGACGTTAAGAAGCTCTTTGCTTTCTACACGTTCTTGCCAATGGAAGAAGTGAACGACGTCTCCAGACTAAATGGAGCCGAGCTCAATCAAGCTAAATCGATGCTGGCCTGGGAGGTCACATCTCTCGTGCATGGCCAAGCGGAGGCAGATAAAGCTTTGCAGGCTGCTCAGCAGGCATTTGGTGCTCGAGCTATATCTTCGGACCTTCTGCCATCAAGCGAGATGCCACGCGCCGCCACTGCAGCGAAAGTTGTCCTCCCGACCTTAGCGATTGAAAGTACATGGGCTGAAGATGGAGCAATCTCTTTGATAACCCTCCTTCGTGAAGCGAAATTTTCGAAATCGAACTCTGAAGCTCGTCGTCTGATTTCACAAGGTGGCGTAAAGTGGGACGGTGAAGCAATTCAAGACATTGCGGCAA
>JAYYQC010000407.1:0-10000 GCA_036128675.1 Myxococcota bacterium
CAACGTTGCGTATGCATTCGCAGATTGGGGCGCAGTGTCGGTTGGTTTCAGGGCAACGCAAGGCAAAGGAACCTACGATGCTTTCGGTTTCTACAACATCGAAAACACAGTTGTGGGCGACTTCGCAGAAACTCAGGAGCCACTTCCAGATGAGATTTCTATCAATGTAAAGACCGAAGAAGTTGGCAAAGGCGTAAATGGGATCCTAGGTCTTCACTTTAAGCCGCTTGATAATCTAGAGATTGCAGCTCAGTGGCAGCTCAATACCAAGATGAAGCTTGAGCGAACTTTCGAACTCGAGAGCGACCTCAATGAAGATGGTTATCTAAATTCCACGACTGCAGCCGATGCTGACCCTTACCGTATCGATGCGGAAGTCTCGCGACGGATTTTTCCGAAAGATGAGAATCGAAAAGACATTCCCGGGATCATCTCGGTAGGCGTTAAGTACGGAGCGACTTCGGACTTCGATGTCGAGTTTGGCCTGAACTATTATCAGAACGAACAAGCAAAGTGGGGCCAAGACGACCAAGGAAATAAGACGGGTGAATATTATGTGAACTCGTTCGAAGCATCGGTCTCAGGCGAATGGAAGCAAGATTGGGGCGTATTGAGTGGCGGATATCTCTATTCGACCGCTGGGGTGAAGGCCGAAGGCCAAGGATACCTCACTTACTCCATTCCATCTCACTCGATTGCGGCGGGCGGTCGCTACATTATCAGTGATGCGATGTCGATGGACTTGGGCGTACTTCATGTGATCTATGAATCGGATACCAACGCATCCGGTAGCTTAGAATATCGTAAAGGGGCGTCGGGTTTGGTTGTTGGGCTGGACTACGCCTGGTAGGCTCACACCAATTAAGGGGAGAACACGAGAACCGATGGGGCGGATTCTTTGGTATAGTTTTGGGCTAACAACGCTCTTTGCACTGAGTGCGGGGACCGCTTTGGCTGCTGACAAGGAGCCCTGGACCGAGATTCGCCGCGAGTCGGGCGTAATCGTCGAAGAACGCTCGTGGCCCGAAAAGTCGCTTGTTGAGTTTCGCGGCGTGACCATCATCGACGCATCGATCAAAGACCTGTTTGCAGTCTTATTCGATGACCAATTCAAGACTGAGTGGATGGATCGGATCTCCGAGTTTCGGGTGGTTGAAGCTTTCAACAAGCGCCGTATCCGCATGTACAATCGGATACAAAGTCCATTCGCGCTGGTAAGCGATCGCGATGTTGTCTTCGATTCGGATATCCGCTTCCTTCCGCAACATCATACGATCGTAGCGCGATTCTATGCGGTGCAAGACGCGCGCGAGCCGGAACGGGATAACGCCGTTCGAATGAAAGAGTTATCCGGTCAGTGGGTCTTTGAAATGACAGGAACCGATGAGACGCGTGTAACTTATTGGGTAAGGGCGGACCCGGGCGGGCTCATGCCATCTTGGGTAGTCAATATCGCCAATAGCAGGATCCCGTTCAGGACATTGGTCAATCTACGCAAGCAGGTTAAAAAGCCAATTTATGATCGCTCGCATATGCTGCTTGAGACCTATTTCGATTGGTCGGGCTTCGAGTGGTCGCCGCCGGGGGATACACCCCCCGCTAAGCTCCCGGATTCATTAGAGACAACGAATATCAACTGATATACCTTTCTCATTCCTTCGATCGAAGTGTCAAATTGTCGACGCGTCCAGCTAAAGCTCAGTCCAGATTCGCCGATATCCTCTATGAACCCAAGTTTGTGCGCGAGAGGTTATGGGATGCAGTCGATTAAACCAACCTATAAATTATGGGCAAACCAATCTCACGCAGAGGAAGACGCACGCGAGCCAGATGTCATCGAAATTCCGGGGGATGATTCAGGAGAGCGTGACGATGCTTCTGCGAGCGGTGCTCGGATCATCGTACTAAATCCCCGAGGTGACTCGGAGAGTCCCTTTCTTGACGACTCGATGGACGAGGTTCTGAGCCCCTGGGATGTGCTTCATTTACGGTGGCGACTACGAGAACGATTAAACCAGTGGCGTGACGAATCGAGTGAAATCTTATCTCAGTTTGAGAGGGCGAGTAAGCAGGCTGCAGTCGCCTATTTGAAAACTTTTGGGCCGGTGTCGGTAGAAGAAACCGCCCGTTATGTTTTGCCAGACGAGTTGGCCTGGCCGGGTGGTCCCAGTGTCTCCCGGTTCTTCGTAGCGAACTTCGTATCGAAAGCCTATCTGGAAGCCGTTCGGCGTGGTGGGTTCAATGAGGAACGGGCGCGACTCTGTTTGGGGGTCCAGCTGAACGAAGTTGTGGAGTGTATGGAGACGGAGCTCGATCAGGTGAAAGCGGCCTACGGTCGCAGAATTTCACGGGCGGACTCTGGGCTAACCGAACTCGCCAACCTGGTTTATGAGACCGATGAACTCGAGATACCCACGTCCCCAAGCGCTGGAGAAATCTTCCGCGAGCTTCTTCTTGCTTTAGCGCAGGCGAAGGGAATTTCAGTTGAAGGCAGCCGATGGCATGAAGTCAAGAATGGTAGCTTCTACATCTGTCGACACGCCGACAACGTTGTTTTAGGTCGAAAAATCGTCAACTCTTTGAACGCATTGGTTAGCCGTGATGGCTTCGCAGAAATGTCTCGAATTGAGCCAAAGCCCCTCTAGGCAGGATCGCGCTCACCCCCATCGATTGGTGTAGGACGATACTTGATGGGCCTGTCAGCGAGACTCGCTGGTGAAGCAAAGATTGAACGAAGGCCTTCTCTCCAGTTGCTGGAGTTCCAAACATCTCTGATGATCGCAACATGCTCATGATAGGCGATTACAATCGGATTAAATGAGGTGATATTTTTCGTGAGTCCGTATTTCACCGGTTCATCCTCCACCTGGAAAGTTCCAAAGAGTCGATCCCAAACAATCAACAACCCACCGTAATTTTTGTCGAGATAATGAGGGTTCGAACCGTGATGGACTCGGTGGTGTGAGGGAGTCATGAGGACCCACTCGAAGATACCCATACGATCTACGCTTTCTGTATGAATCCAGTATTGGTAAATCAGGTTTACCAGTCCAATCAGAAGTATTTGATCTGGTCGCCAGCCCGCGAGAGCCAGGGGGAGCATAAAGACCCAATGACTGAACACTGAAGTCCAAGACTGTCTGAGTGCCGTGGACAAGTTATAGTGTTGCGAAGAATGATGATTTACATGTGCTGCCCAAAGAATTCGGATTTCGTGATGGGTTCGGTGGTACCAATAATAGAAGAAGTCTAGGGCAATCAACAATCCAAGATAGGACCAGATACTATCTCCCATCTCAAATACTCGAAATTGGTAAGCAGTCGCATAGGCTGCCACAGTGAAGCCTTTCACTAGAAAGTCCCAGCCAAGAAAACCAATTCCCATACTGAGACTTGCGAGGGTGTCCTTTAAGGTATGCCCGACAACGTTAGGTCGGTCCTTTAAGAAGAAGTACTCAAAGAGGACTGTTGAGAGAAAGAATGGTAGAGCGATTACCAATAAGGTTTCTTCTTTCATTTAAACGGTCTCCGCGGGGTGAGTGAGCCAAAGGCGAGCTGTCTCTTTAATGAAGTCGAGAAATAGACGATGTTGTTCAGGCGGCCTGCGGACCATGCCGGCGACGGTCGAACCTTGGAGCAGCATGATGACGGTGTAGACCGCGGCAGGAAACTTAGGATGTGAGGTATATTCGGGCAGCAGTCGAAGCGCGCACGCTGCGATATTCTCAGAATGGCGCTGTTGGCATTCTTGGAGGGTCTCTCGCAGTTCGGGGTCGACTCTGGCCGACGTGTGAAAGTCGTACACTGCACGCACCTGAGGCGAATCAAAGTAAGCCGCTAAATGTTCGATGGTATCGTCGAGGCCGGGTCGACTCGGAAGTGCATCCATCGATGCTTCGAACTCGGCAACGATATAATCGTAGAGGTGCGCGGCTACTGCACAGAGCATCGCGTGTTTGGTTTCGAAATGTTTAAAGAGTGCTCCTTGAGATAGGCCTGCAGCCTTACAAATGGAGGTCGTTGTCACTGCTCCCATCCCTTTATCGATGAGCAGTTGAGTCGCAGCATCAAGGAGGAGCCGCCGTGTCTCTTGTTTGCGCTCTTCCTGAGAGCGGCGTGGTCGCATTTGCATAGCGTATGTATACGCATTTATTTAGTGAGTGACAAGTCACTTTCTTTGTTTGAAGATTTTTTGTAGGGGCGGCGTCCAAATGACGGTATGTAGGGTATGACCAAAGGAGAGGGCATGAAAAATCGCATAAACCTATTGAGTTCGGTGGTTTATCTAATCTCCCTGCTCGCGTTGACTGCATGTTATACATCGTTGCCTGGGACCCATGTTGAGGTGATCGAGCGAGATGGACGGAAAGCATACGTCGTTGGCGCTGTAGGTATGGGTACCAACCGAGCGGTCGCTTGTCGCGCAGCGGTTGGCAATGGCGTTGCAGAAGCTGCGCGAAAGTTCGCGCATGAACGTGATGACCTCGTTGAAATCGCTGAGGATTCAGTGGATGTAGACGATGGAAGACCGCTGGTGGATACCTATGCGCGCTCACTTTTAAATTCAGCGAGGGTCCGCGATGAAATGTTTAATCCCGTTGAACATACCTGTTGGGTGACGGTAGATTTTATTGAGCCCTTGATGGCCCGTGACGGTTTTCGAGCTTTTCTTGAATCGTTGAAGTCTGAGGGAACAAAATAATCGAATTTGGCGGGGTGACGGCCTCGTTTTTGGGGTTTATTCTACAGGCGGAGGTGTTGATATGGCACGAGCTAACCGACAGTTAATTTGGGCGCTTAAGAAGACCGCAGCAAGGCTGAAGCAAGGCGTGGCCTACCAGTGGGGACATCTGGGAGCCTGTAATTGTGGGCACTTGGCCCAGACACTGACTGACCGCTCCAAGCGAGAGATCCACGAGGCAGCGCTCGCACGGGTCGGTGATTGGGGCGAAGTCTCGGAGAAGTACTGCGAGACAAGCGGCATGGCGATCGACACGATTATCACCGAGATGCTGGGAGCTGGGCTTGCCCTTGAAGATATCGAGCACCTCGAGAATCTTGATGACCCACGGGTCCTCAAGACACTCAGCCTTCCCGATGGGCGCCGCTATCTTAAGCATAACAACCGCGACGACCTCGTACTCTACCTGGATGCCTGGGCAGCGCTACTTGAAGCCGAGCTGCCAGTCGAACCTCAACCCGAGCCATTCGACCTCGCAGTGATTCCAGAAGGTGATACCAAGGTTGCGTAATTAGCACCTGATTCGTCACTTTACGGCTTTGCATCGCCACGGTGTACCTTCTATAGGAACACCATGACCAACACGTGGCACTACTCAGTTTTTTATGGCGACTCTCTCGATTCTCTAAACGAATCTATTCGCTCAGGTAGGCCGCTACGCCCCGACGCGGTAGCCGGTATCGCAGGTGGCTTCCTCGCTGCGGCGGCTTACATCGCAGAACACTCGTCGCGTATTGAACAAGAACTCCTTGCTCACCTCGAAGGTACGGCCAGCTCTCTGCCCGAGTCTGAACTTAAGCTCGTGGGGCCGATTTGTGCTGACACGAGTAAGGCTGTGGTCTGGATGTTTTCGGGACAAGGCGCGCAGCGCGTTGACCTACTTAAAGGCCTCTATCGGCGCAGCCAATTCTTTCGAGATACTCTGAATCAGTACTTTGAAGTTGCATCGGATGAAACCGGTGAGAACTTCCTTGAGGCGCTTTACCCCAAGGAGGGCGCAAATGATGAGACCGAGTCACGGCTAATGAAGACCTCAATTTGTCAGCCGGTGATGTTGGGTCTGACGCTAGCCTTAGGCAAGCTCTTCGAACGCCATGGATTGCGTTGTGCCGGGGCGATGGGACACTCACTCGGAGAGTTCGCCGCGGTATCCGCTGTGGGCGGAATTGATGAGAGCGAGGTCATGCGCTTTGTGGCGACCCGTGGGCACCTGATGGTTACATCATTGGAAGGACAGGATACTGGTGCGATGGCAGCCATAATGGCACCGGCGGATCTTGTTCGAGACGCGCTCAGGGACAGCGACCAAAGCGTGGTACTCGCGAATATGAATCAGCCAAAACAAACTGTGATCTCTGGTCCCACGCAAGCGGTTGAGGCGACGGTGAAGTCATTACGAAGGGCTAGGTTACCTGGCAAAAAAATCGCGGTGTCTCACGCATTCCACTCACCATTGATGGCTGCCGCTGCGACCGCACTTCGACCGGAAATCGATAAACTGAACTTCAAGGATCTTGAGGTACCAATCTTCTCGGCGATTAAAGCTGCACCGCTGACAACGGCGACCGACTTAAGAGATATGTTCAAAGAACACGCCGAAAGTCCAGTTCGCTTTATCGATGCGCTTGGTCTTGCGGCTGCAACGGAGCAAGAAAGACCGGTCTTTCTTGAGATGGGACCGGGCAAAACACTTTCAAGCTTCGCTCGCTATACCTTGGGTGAGGAGACGGTAGCGATTCAATCCACTAACACGTCCGAGGATGGAGAGGCTGGTTTGGTCGACGCGATTATGTCGCTCGTACAACTTGGTATCCCAATGGCTTATGGTTTACTTGATCACTAACCTTGCCTGTTTTGTTGCCTCTGAAGTAGCACTCTCTTTATGATCTGGATTTTAATTCTCTTCGTTGGGCTTAGCCTGTTGATATCGCTTAAGCAGGGTCGACCTGACGGTCGAGTCTTAGAACTCCACCCATATCGAAGGATGATGCCGCTGCTGATGCCGACCCGACAGGGCTCGGTTGCGATGGCTGAATCGTTTATTCCGGTAGACAACCTCGAGTCATACTTGGCGTCGATACCCGAGGAACGTCGCCCGACACTCACACATTTGGTCGTGGCAGCGCTGGCCGAAACACTTCACCTTCATCCCAATTTGAATCGCTTTGAGGCTGGGGGGCGTCTTTATCAGCGTTATGGCGTTCAGATCTCGATGAGCTTGAAACGCGATATGGGCGACCGCGGGTCTAAGGTGGCGGTTGTAAAACGAGGTATTCGACAAGGGACAACGCCAGTCGAATTAGCCAAAATATTGCGGGAAGAGATTGCTGAAGCGCGCTCGGCTCGACCGAGTTATGTCGATAGGGAAATGGACTTTCTGCTACGGCTACCGCACGCTCTGCTGTGGCTCGGTGTCCGGCTCATGGGAGTTCTACATCACCTTCATTTATTGCCGGGCGGATTCATCGAAAAAGACCCCCTTTTCGCCAGCGCATTTGTCGCTAATTTAGGGTCACTCAAAATGCGGGACGCCTACCACCATCTCTATGAATGGGGGACTATCTCTGTGTTCCTGGTCTTGGGGAAGACCGAGGAGCGTATTCTCAGTGTAGATGGCGAACCTCGTTCGGTACGAGGTCTACCCATTCGTTGGACTCTAGATGAGCGTGTGGATGATGGGATGACCGCGGATTACGCACTGCGTGAATTTGAGGAAATCCTCAATGATCCCCAAAGGATTTGGGGAAACAAAAATAGTGATGACCTCAATGAATGAAATGAGGGGTTGTGGCGTCTGAGGTTTATGGCAGGGCTGAGTGCTTGACCCGACCCAGCCGGCTCATAGATACTCGGCCCGCTGGGGGCTCAGGTGAAAATTGCATAAGGCCTCTAAGGGCTTTAGTTGATCAGGAGAAGAGTATGAAAATCATGTTGAAAACACTCGCAATCGGGCTCGCTACGTTGTTGGCTGTGGGCTGTGGTTCATCGCCAGAACCCTCGGCTGGGGCTGTGCCTGCAAATATGCAGGGCATCCAGTTCCCAGATTGGGTCATTAAGGGAAGCGGTGCCTTTCCAGGAGATGAAGGCAAGCAGGTATTTTACGGCGTAGGCTCTGTCAGTGGTATTTCCAACCATGCTTTGGCACGCCAGACCGCTGAAAACCGCGCACGGGCCGAAATCCAAAAGACATTCGAGACCTATTCGGCATCGCTCATGAAGGACTACATGAGCTCAACAACCGCGGGCGATATGTCGGCGAGCGACGAGCAACAGTTTGTTGAAAGTGCGACAAAAACTTTCAGTGCCGGAACGCTGAGTGGCGTTGTGATCACTGAGTACTGGTACCACCCGGACGGTACAGTTTATTCTTTGGCGAAGCTCGACCTTGACCGATTCAAGGACAGCGTCTCAAAAATGAATGAACTCAGCGCCGCAGTTCGTGACTATGTCCAGAAAAATGCAGCGAAAGCATTTGAAGGACTCGATGCTGAGGAAGCAAAGCGTCAATAAGGCGCATCTGAATTAAGTTCCTTTTGGGGCCCTGGCTTTTAATCAGTCAGCGGCCCCTTTTTTATTGGGGGAGTCATGCGGACGCAAAGATTTACGTTGCTGGTTGGTATCGTAGTGCTGTTGGTATTCCCGACGGCCTGCTCCCACCAGGGCATTCATCGTGGCTCGGCTGACGTGATTGAGGGCTATCAGCCTCCACCTGGTTGGATAAAGTCGCTCCGGTTTCCCGAAGGAAAGCTTTGCTCTATCGGCGTTGCTGGCCCTGGAACGACCCTCGATGGTCCAAAGGAACTCTCGAGGAGTAGGGCTGTCGACGACCTGGCACACAGTATCGAAACGATGGTCTGGGAAGGGATTATCGACAAGGAACGTAATGGGGTTGCGGCGGTAAGAAGTCAGGAAATTGTAGGTACCTCCGGTGAGCTGATCCTAGAGTTAAGAGAAGATGCTTCGGTGGACTGGTGGTTTGATGCAATCGGCGAAGGTTATGTCGGCCTCCCCAAATATACCTATGCCCGTGTCTGTACAGCGCATTCGGGTGGGCAAAGTGGGATAGATGATAAGCTCAGCCGGACCTCGGGACTTTACGCTGGACTGGCGGGAGGCCCGGCTTGGCTTGAGGGAGACTTTCCACGTTTGGACGGACGCCTTTGTGCGGTTGGGTTGAGTCGACGCACCTACGACCCCAGCGATGCTCTTGAGCAAGCAAGTCAGGACGTCAGGGCTCAGCTTTCGGTAAGCCTCTTCGCTTTGGTGAGCACATTGACTGAGGAGCGACAAACGACGCGGCGGTTTACATCCGAGAGCACCGTCGTCGGCTTGAACCTAGGTGAGGTTAAGGGAGCGGTCGTTCGGGACCAATGGTTTGACCGTGAGGGTGTTGGACCACTTCAGGAAAAGGGCGCAGCCTATGCCTATGGGTGCGTCTTTCCTGAAATCGAATTCGAGCGAAAGCGTCGCAAGGCCCTATCCCAAGGTCGTGAAGATCAAGCTAAGGCTTACGAACAGGCTCGATCCGATGCCCGTGCCTTCTTTGATGCATTGGATGAGGAAGAGGAAAAACGTGCTGGCCAATAGGCGGGGTCATGCTAAAAGCGAGAACATCTTGGAGGAGGGATTCATGAATCGTCGGTCGACTAAGCGCTTGTGGATGGTGGCACTCGTTGCTCTCTGGTTGAGTGGTTGCTGGTCCGCAGTGAAATACGAAGCCAAATCAACGGCTCCGGAGGCTTGCTTAGTATCTGCAGTAGGTGAGTCGGGGACAGTGACGCGACGCGGAGATCTGCTGAAGATAACGACTCCGGACGAGAGTGTTGCGTTGGTTCAGGTGACGGATGATGGAAAGTTCAACGTTGTTGATGACCCAAAGAACTCTCAAGAACTTACCTTTCGAACCCAAGTGAGAACCTGGCTGGCACGTGCCAATGAGACTTGTGCTCGAAAATGGGAACGTAAGACGGCGAAGCGCGTGGACCCCATCACTCTGCCTAAGTCGGAAGTTGGGCAACCATCGCATTCGGCCCCCAAATCAGACGGCGGGTCATGTGATACGCTCAAGCGTTGCTTGCATACGCTCGCGGAGACCACGTGTCGTGATAATCCCGAGTGCGGCTTCGATATTCGGGCAAATCCTTTCGAAGAAAGTATCTGCAAGACCATTTTAGATGCGATGAAGCGACGTTCAGAGGATAAGCAGGCGAGTTTGCCCCAAGAGTGTTATTGAGAACACGTAGGGTCGTTACAGAGCAT
>JAYYQC010000408.1:0-10000 GCA_036128675.1 Myxococcota bacterium
CGCGCCAAGCAGCGGCTGACATTTTGCGGCGCAAGGCGTGGCGAAATGGCCGTGGACTTGATCACTCTGTTGTCTAGCAGAGCCCACAAATATTTCCGCGACACCTAATACCTGGTAGCCCAATCGATTTGCCTCTTGCAGCAATTTGGGGGCGCAGCAGTCTCCCGTCGCTGCTGGAATTCCGCTCTTAGCACTCCAGGCCTTCTCTATTCTCAGTTTGAACCCCAGCCCTGTCATCGGGCGATAGAGCGCGAAGATATCTTGCATCAAGGCTTGCGAGAGGCGCTTTCGCTTATGTTTAAGGTCTTTGCGTGTGTCGGCACTTTTAGTTACTTCGATCGCTTCGCCCAGTTGGTCGAGCATACGCTCGGTAGCGCGCTTATGGGCCCCCATCACCTCATAGTCGATGAGCGCGGGAACAAAACCAAAGAGCTTAAAGTCGTCGTCAAATTGCCCTGAGAAACCGTAGAGAAAGCCCTCACCTTCCTTGTTCCTATAATGAAGCACACCGACCATCTTGCCTTTGCCGGGCTTTGAGAGGGCCTCAAGGCTCATTGACTGGCGTCCCTGCCCAAAGATTGCAATCGTTTGTTGCTCAATAATCGTATTAAAGAGTCGTTTTGCTTCGGCGAATGCTTCGGCGCTCTCAGGTAGGGTCTGCTTTACCCCGCAGAGCGCACACTCGAAGGTATTCATGATTCTTCGGCGAGCTCGCTGAGCTTAGCTTGAAGCGCTTCATGGACACGTCTGTCACATTCCTGGACATACGCCTCGTCCTGCGCCCCCTCCTCGCCACCGTCGAAGAGCATAGGCGGTAGCACTTCCATGACAATCTTGGTCGGGAAGGGAACATACGGTGGAGATGGCCCCAGAGTCAGCCCCCAAGGAAATGTGAGCATCAGCGGAAGAACTTTAAGCCGAAGCATCTTATCGAGACGTAGTGTCTTTGCGAGCCACTGGTTATCGGAAATCACGTAAAACGTACTCTGAGCCCCAGATGCGACGAGCGGCACAATCGGAACACCTGCGCTCATTGCCAACTTGATATAGCCAGTTCGACCCGCGAACTTAACCTGATGACGCTCTTTCCAGGGGCGCATCGAGTCGACATCGCCGCCTGGATAGACGAGTGCCTTTTCCCCGCGGGAAAAGACGGCCTTCGCGGATTTATGGTTCGCGCGAATGCCCCCGATTCTTACCAGAAATCGTTGAGCCGGTAGAAAGTTCATGACCATATCATGGGCGAGTCCGTAGGGGACATCCGCGAGGCCACGGTTGCGAAAGACTTCATTCGCAAAAAGAAACGAGTCGATCGAGAGGAGCCCACCATTGTGGTTCCCGACGTAGAGAGCCGCACCTTCGGGAATACGTTCAACGCCCCGAAGTTCGAAGCGATGGTAGGGCTTCCAGACCGAATCTATGAGGTCTAGAAAACGCTCGATAAGGGCATAGTCCCGTTGTCCAACTGCTTCGATATCGAGCATATTCTTCTCCGCTTTACTCGCTCCAATATGATTCTACGCAGTATCCCGCCTGGCAGTAGAATCCATTGGCGCACTGGCTATTGTCGGCACAGCTGCTTCGCACACACCGATCACTGCTGTTGCAGGCGTAGCCAGAGGTTGGGCAGATGCCACCAACGCAGTTTTGTTGGAGACAGGAACCAGCCGAACACCGGAGTCCAAGATGGCAGTCGAGGTCGTCGGTGCAGGTTTCTACACAAGCTCCGAATCTACACTCGGTATTTTCACCACAGTCATCGTCGGTTCCACAACCGCCCGTGCACCGACCACCAGGGAAGGGAGAGCATGTCTGAGCACCACTGGGAAATTCTGCACAGTCAGAAGTCTCGGCGCATTGGCCTGCCGGTCGAGATGACCAATCCGGCCCTTCAGTTGTAGATTCTGCAGGGATGCACATGACCTGAGGTGCACATTCTTGGCTGGTGAAGTTTTCATCGTTGTCTTCGCACACAAATCCATCGCTGCAGAGGCAGTGATTACCAAATACGCAGTCGGCATTTGTATCGCCTTCTGCTGTGCAATCGATTGGGGTGAGCCCTTGATCAGGGCTACCGCAGCTTGTCGCAGTATTACCAACGTTCATGTCGGTGGGGTCAGATTCATCGGCTTCGTCACTTGGATCCGCCGGATCCGAAGCATCACTCTCATCGCTTGGGTCACTGACATCGGACGCATCGCTGTCGTCAGCAGGCGCGGCTTGGCCATCGAGGGTGATACTTGAAATACACCAGGTCTCACCGCCACTGACTGGCGTGGATACGTAAGTGTCAGAATTAATGGTGACTTCGACTAGCTTTGCGTTGGTGAGAGATGCGGAAATCTTACCCGCTTCTGCATCCCATGTTGAGATCTCTACACCGCCTTCAGTCGCGTAGAAATAAGTCTCGATATTGTTCCCTTCAAAGCCCTGGTAAACGAGAACACATAGACCACAGTCTGCGTAGTTGTCGCTACCGATCGGAAAGCTGCCTGGTCCCGATGGGCCACCAAAGTCTCCGCCATAGAATTCCAGTGAGAGAATATCGTAAGGCTGAAGCTCGCCTGAGAGTCCCTCAACACTGGCAAAATCGTATTCGGCTTCAAAGGTCGCGCGTGCAAGTACCGCATTGAACCCGTCGTAATCGCAGGCGTCGGTCGCGCTTGTGTCTGATGTATCGCTTGCGTCGGATGCATCGGTCGCATCACTCGTATCGCTGGCATCTGCTGAATCGTTTGAGTCATCTGTCTCTGAACTACAGCCGGTTAGGGTCAGAGAGCCCCAAACTAAACAGGCTAAAAGCCACTTCATCGTCAGTTTCATTATGCTATTTCTCCTCTGGTGCAACTGTCACCGTACATGGCTTAAGAGCGATGGCTCTAAGCGACTTTCGTAAGTCTTTGAGACTTCGTTTTGATTTATCGTGGTCAATGCCAAGCTTCTTTACGTTCTTTGAGGTCTGACGAATCATCGAGCGTAGACTTTGATGATCGAGTGATTGCTCTTGGTGTAGGTCGAAGAATTGGGTTTGTTCTGCCTTGCCGCCTTCGATCAGTACTTTGGCCCAGCTGTCTGCCCGTTTGGCCTTTTCGGCGGCTTCGCGATCGAGTTCGGGTAGCCGGTCGAGAGCATCCGCGAGCGTATCTGTGTCTTCTTCCGTCATGCGACTGAGTTGAGCTCGGATGAAGCGTCGAGAACCCTTGTGTTCCTCGGCTGCCTTCACTTCGCTTAGGAGCTGTCGAAGATGCGCGGGTAAATTCAGCTGCTCCATTCGACCTTTGCTCAGCGTTGCAGCTTCCCGGAGGATATCGAATTGATCGCGGATTTCGGCCCGTCTTTCACGTCGTGGAATACTGCTCGGACGCGGCGCGTCATGCTCGGGGTCATCCATCGAGGCTGGATCGAAGAATCTCGTTGGGGCCCCTACATAGATGACTTCGACTTCGTCCTCGTAGTCGCCTTCGTCAAGATAAACGGGCTCTTCGGACGACTCTTGTGCCTCTGGGGGTGAGTCGCTAGTATCGGTCTCTTCAACAACTTCTTCGAGCGTCGCGTCTGTTTCGGGTGGGTCGCTAATCATCATCGTGCCCCGCTATCAGATCACGATCGGTTTGGCGACGCTTTAACGCACATATTCGAGCTGTAAGGCACCGTTCGAGAGAGGGTTCCTTTTACCGAACTTCCTCGATTTAGTGGAGGCTTTCCGTTGCGGGGAGCTTGATGGAGCAATAGGGTTTAATGCCCATGATGCGTGTTGGGCTACGCTCTAGCGATAGGTTTTAACGATGAATCAATATCCGTCCGGCATGAAGCTGCTCCTTTCGCTGACGGTGCTACTCTTAGGCGTTGTGGGCTGCGGGCAAGCGGAGTCTGAACCCGAGCTGGCCATGACGTTTGACCAGTCTTCGAATGCCATCAAGGATGGCTACTCGGATGCCAACACCACCCATGTGATCGGTATTGCTTCGAACGGCGGTCAGGGCTTCGGGATCTGCACGGGTACCTTGATTAGTCCGAACGTCGTACTGACAGCCCAGCATTGTGTTTCGCCGACACTTAACGACACCCAAGGCGTTGATTGCAGTCAAACCCGACCCGGCACACTCTTTGCGGCGGACAGCGTCTTCATCACCTTCGAGACCCGAATGCCTTTCCGTGCGGAGGGGTATTATGCGGTTAAGGAGATTACGGTACCGGAGGGTGACGAGTTCTGCGGACGCGATATTGCGATCATGGTCCTGCAGGATCCAGTGGATCCGTCCTTGGCCACACCGGCGCTTCCGCGGGTTGACCTGGATATTGTGAAAGGTGAGATCTATTCAGCCGTTGGGTATGGGGGGGACGATAGCGGTAGCTGGGATGCAAGTGGCCGTCGTCGTCGGCGCGATGACCTCTTTGTCGAATGTCGATACGACCAGTGTTCGCTGCGCTATCAGTTCGCAATGCGCGATACCGAATTCCTAGGGGATACCGGCGTATGCCAGGGAGATTCTGGTGGCCCAGCACTCGATGCGGAAGGGCGGGTGATCGGTGTGGTCTCCCGAGGTGGGGCCGGCTGTTCGAGCCCAATTTACGGTGCGGTCTTCGGTTGGGCGCAATGGATTAAGGATACCACCGCCTCTGCCGCAATTTCGGCGGGTCTTGATGTACCGCTTTGGACCCGTGGGTTCTCAACCTCACCGGAGTTCAATTATCCCGTGGGTGACGCATGCACCGATGGAAGTCAGTGTCCTTCAGGAATTTGCCAAGCGGGTGTGTGCACCCGGGTCTGCTCAGAAAATGGACCATGTCCCGATGGTTACGACTGCCACCCCCAGCGGTTGGTCTGCTTGCCGAATTCACTTGATACGACCAACCCATCACCATCTGGTAGCGGTGATACAGAAGAAAAGAGCGATGATGGTGGCTGCGCATCGGCGAATGGTACACCTCTGGCGCTGCTAGGGCTCTGGTGGGTAAGGCGGCGTCGTCACCGCAGAAGTTGAGTCGCTTAACCGGCGGTCATCAGCTCTCGCACACATTTTTCGAGGTCACTGGTCTCAACCCAGCCTTCTGCGAGCGCGGCTGCACCGACTCGGATCGACACCGTGTTTTCATCCTGCCAAGGCCAGAAGGCCGCGAAAAGAACCCACTCTTCATCAACCGTTTGACTGATGAGCTCTTGGGCTGGCTCAAGTCCTTTGAGCCGCTCGGCGAGAAAACGTAGATGGGGTGCAGACTTCAGAGAGTCGCTCGACCATTTTTCGGGAAGCCGCTCTCCCAGCCATTTCCATTTCTCATCGATGCCCTCAAGTCGGGTGATGAAAAGTGCGGTGCGGTGACGTCGGTCCCAGCTCCAGTGAGCATCAGAGAACTCAGCTTTGATGTCCTTCAGGTGCGTCGGTAGTAAATCTTCCCAGCTCTCCGGCATATGAACCTCCCGGCATAGATCTTCAGACCAGAGGTTAACACGGTTGCCGCGATCGATGCCAAGAGTAGAGCTTCGATCACCTCTAGTGTTCGCCTCGGGCTCTCGGTTATGGTTAAGGAGGTAGGGATCTGGGCATGGTCTTCAATTTTGAGAAGTTTAGAGCCGGTCAGGCTCCGAAAAAGGCCGAAGAGGCTAAACCTCTCGTCGTCATCGTTGATGATGACTCGATGAACCTGCGCGTGATGAATCAGATTTTGTCCGCCGAATATACAACCGAGACATTCGAGTTCCCAGGTGAAGCGCTGGCTTTCTGCGAGAAGGAGCGCGACAAGGTTGGCGTCATCCTCGCAGACCAATCAATGCCTCGGATGACCGGACTTGAGTTTTTCCAAGAGCTTAACTTGGTTGATTGCCCAGCCAGTCGGCTCATCATGACTGGTTTGCATGAACACCGCGAGGTCAGTGATGCGATGGAGCGGCGGGAGATCTTCTTCTACCTGATCAAGCCGGTTGATGTTGAACGTCTACTGCGTGAGATGAGCAACGCAATGGATGACTTTTTTCGTCGCCGGGACCGCGCTCAACGCTAAGCGCGTCGTCGCCTATTGATCAACCTCGATCTTGCCTGTTAACCAGCACTGCATAACCTTATTCGTCAGAGGTACGACATGCTGGCACTTATTTCTCCTGCAAAGCGCTTAGACTTTGAACGCGATACCGATGGGCCGACGATGACCCAGCCTGCACTTTGGCCCGAGTCTAAGCTGCTACTTAGTGAGTTGAAAAAGATGAGTGCGCCGGAAGTAGGGGCTTTGATGAAGCTTTCGGACAAGTTGGCCGACCTCAATCATCAGCGGTTTCAGACGTTCCCGACGAATCCTAAGAAAGCGTTAAGTGGTCGCCCCGCGGTTTTGGCTTTTGATGGAGATACATATCAAGGACTTGATGCGGTCTCGCTTGGTGAAGCTGAGCTTTCCTATGCCCAAACCCACTTGTGTATTTTATCCGGTCTTTACGGAGTTCTAAGAGCGTTTGATGAAATTCATCCGTATCGTCTCGAAATGGGAACAAAGCTCAAGAATCAACGCGGTAAAGACCTTTATGCCTTTTGGGAAAGCCGTATCACAGAACAACTTCAGACCTATGTCGATGACAGTTCATCTGAGTGGGTGTGTAACTTAGCGTCAACTGAGTATTTCAAGTCGGTGCAGCCAAAGGGACTCTCGGTTCCCGTTGTGACGCCGGTGTTCCAAGAGGTCAAAGATGACCAAGCGAAAGTGATTGGTCTGATGGCGAAGCGCGCGCGTGGTATGATGGCCCGTTATATTGTCGAGAACCAGGTGAAGTCGCCTGACGAATTAAAGCGCTTTAAGGTTGGGGGCTACAAATTCAAAGCGAAGCTCTCGACTGAAACCAGCCTGGTCTTCCAGCGTCCTCGCGCTTAGTTACCGAACACCCGCATCGATAAGCCAGGCCTTGAGTGCCTTGACCTCTTCTAAGCAAACCTCATGTTGCATTGGGTATGTCTCAAACTGCATCTGGCGGTCGGGAGAGAGCTTCTTGACGAGATTGTACGAGTCTTGTCCTCGATCATACTTGACGACCGGGTCGTACGAGCCATGTGCTGCGAAGAGTGGGAGTGCTTTGCCGGCTGCACTCATCTCCGTCTCAAGTCGTTCAGGTGCTACGATATAGGTGCTCCAACAGATGAGTCCTGCCAGGGGCTCTTTGGTTCGCATTCCGTGGTGGTACGTCATCGCGCCGCCTTGACTAAAACCGGCGAGGAAAATTCGCTCGGTGCCTCCTAGACGCTCTCCTTCGGTTGCAATGAGGTCTTCCAGTGCTTCAGCTGAGCGAAGGACGTCCTCGTAAGACTCGCGGTCGGGAACTACCTCGAGTGACTTGATGTCGTACCATGAGCGCATCTTCATTCCGTGATTGAGTGTGACGGGGGCGATTGGCGCGTTCGGGAATACGTAGCGCACATTCTCAAGACCCATCGCCTTTGCGACGGGGACAAAGTCGTGACCGTCGGCTCCGAGGCCGTGAAGCCAGATGATGGTCCATTGATGTTCTTTGGTGGCTTCAACTTCAATTGGAGAGAGAGCGATCATGTTATTTTCCTGATGGTTCTTGTTGAGAGGAGCAGTGGAGCGAACCTTGCCCCAATATATAAATCGACGAGTCAATTGGGATGACATTCCTACTAGGAAATACCGATGCAAGCGTATCTAGCGTGAGGCGGTCATTCGGGTCCCCGTAGACTGGTACCAGAATGACCTGGTTGCCGATGATAAAATTCAATGGACTGGCGGGATATCGATGCAAATCGAGATCTCCATCCATGCTGGCGTAGAGATGATGTGGAGAGGGAAGAGGGATTGGTATCACCTCGAGTTGTCGCCCTTGGACATCACGTGCCTTTGAGAGCACTTGACGCTGCGTCTCAAGCTTATCGTGCCAAGGGTCATCCTTACTGGCTGCGACCGCTGTCACCACTCGAGCAGGTCCAACAAACCGCGTGATATTGTCGATGTGCCCCTCTGTATCATCACCGTCGAAAGATGCACCGGGGAGCCAGACGACCTTGTCGATGCCGAGGAACTCCGAGAGTGTTGACTCGAAGACCTCTCGGCTTGGAGCATCGCTGCTTCTCTCGAGTAAACAATTTTCGGTTGTAAGAAGTGTCCCTTCACCATCTACTTCAATGGCTCCGCCCTCGAGCACCAACGACGATTCGAAGCATGGAAGCTCTAAGTGCTTAGCCAACCGCGACGCCACTTTATCATCTCGTCCGGCATGCTCGCCGTAGTAGTGACCATCTTTGCCGCCCCACCCATCAAAGCGGAAACTGACAACGGCGCGATGCCCGTCTGGATGTGTCAAAATGATAGGTCCATAGTCTCGGATCCAAACATCGTTGGTTGGAATCTCAATGAGCTCAAAATGCGCCTCAGCAACATTGAAGAAGCGCAGCCGCTCAAGTGCACTGTGACGGTCGACTTGGTTGCGTATCAGGACTTTGGCCAGCTCGGGTTGTTCTTGGTTTCCAAACTTTGTGAGCGCTTTAATAGATTGCGCGATAGCGTTTTGAGCTTCTCGTAGATGTCCGGGGAAGGTCTCTTCAAGGTGAGGCCATGCAAAGAAGGTTCCGGCATGATGCGCCCATTCGGCAGGCATTTTAAAGCCCTGCTGACGTGGCGTAGCTTCCTTAGTCATCTTCATTGAATCTCTTTGTCATTGCACCGTAGGCGTCCACTCGGCGGTCTCTAAAGAATGGCCACTCCCTACGCATCAATTCCTTTTCGCGGTGGTTGCATTCAGCGACTAAGACTTGAGTTGCACTATCTGAGGCCTCGGCGAGAAGTTCGCCCATTGTGCCAGCGATGAAAGATGTGCCCCAGAATGCCATGTCACCCTCGTCTCCGATGCGGTTCGCGGCCGCGACAAAGGTACCATTGGCAATGGCATGTGCACGCATCGAGGTTTGCCACGCGTTTCGATAGAGCTCCCGAAGCTCGGGCTCTTTTCGGGACCAGCCAATGGCAGTTGGGTAGAAGAGGTAGTCTGCACCGGCCATCGACGTGAGGCGAGCCCCCTCAGGAAACCACTGGTCCCAGCAGATCATCACACCGACTTTACCGAATTTCGTGGGGATAGCTTTGAAGCCAAGATCCCCGGGCGTAAAGTAGAACTTTTCCATAAAACCAGGGTCGTCGGGGATATGCATTTTGCGATAGACGCCCGCGGTGCTTCCATCCGCATCTAGGACAACGGCGGTGTTATGGTAGACGCCGGATGCGCGTCGCTCAAAAAATGGAACAATGATGACCACGTCATTGGCTTTGGCGACGCTCTTGAAGTGCTGTACCAGTGGTCCATCTAGAGGTTGAGCTAAGTCGAAGTGCTCGTATTCTTCGTTTTGGCAGAAGTAAATCGTGTTCACGAGCTCTTGGAGACAGACGATATTTGCCCCTTGCTGGACGCACTCAAGCACCCCGGTCGTTGCGCGTTCAATATTTTCGTCCTGGTTGGTGCTACAGGCATGTTGCGCGATGCCAATGCGCGTTGTCTTTAACATTGTGACCTCCGATAGCATGCAGAGCTCGGGATTTAGTGGACGCTACGCGAGGAGTCTAGTCTTTCTGTTGAGAGATCAGAAGCCCAATTGGACGGCAATCTGAGGAACCCAGGTTGTAGCCCGGACCTGAATACCATCCTCAAGACCATCAACTCCGGGAACGGGCGGCACTTCGAATGCGAATCGAAATTCTCCGCTCTCACCAACATACTGGCTCAGCGAAAGGGCCAGGCTTAAGTTTCGGTAGAGTGATGCGCGGAAATCGGCCCGCACGAGGGCGGTTCGGTCATTGAGGTTCATGACGGTATTGACGAAAGCGCTGTAGTTGCGTTCCGGACCGAGTCCGGGGAACACAATATAAGCTGCGACATAGTGTTGCCCAAGATAGAGAAAAGTACCGTCACCACGGGCTAGGGTGACGAGATAGTTGTCAGCATCAGTCGTGCCGGCCTGGTTATAGAAGTACTCCGCACCAATAAAGAAGCTGCGTGTGTCGCTGTAGTTGATGG
>JAYYQC010000409.1:0-18425 GCA_036128675.1 Myxococcota bacterium
CCCATTCAAGTCCAACCAAAGCGCGGAGATAGTCTTCTAAAGGTGCCGCAACATCCACCCCGGGTTGAACAAACGCAGCAAGGTCCTCCCAGCCATCCGCGTAACGGACGCCTTGGGTCCAGCTCGCCTCCAACCTTAAATCGAGTGGCCCAAGAGGCGTGCTTAGGTCTGTAGCGATTCTGGTTGGACTGCCTTTACCTGCCGCGGCGCTGAGGGTGAGCTCGGCCGCGCCAAGGAGGATTTCACCTCGGAGCGCGGCGTAGGTCTTCTTCATCTCTTGTAAAGAGTCCCAGTTAACGATGCCGTATATATTTGCGCCTTGCGCTTCAAACGGTACGTGAACCTTGACGAGTGGCAGTCCCCCTCGGGTATCAACCAGCGCGAATGGATCCTTTTGCGTCGCATTGAGGAAGTCGGTTGGGTTCCACACTCTACCCACACCCCAGCGAACCGGCTGGAGTCCGAAAGTGAAATAGACTTTGTTATCCGCATGAGTTTTGAGCCAGAGTTGGTCCAGTTCGGCGCGGGTTCGGGTGTCTTCCGCACTTTGCGCCTGAAAGCTCATTTGATGCAGGACCCGCCCTCGGGTGTAAAGGCGGAGGTCATCATTGGGTCTGGCGTCGAGATAGAGACTCATCAGGGCAGGCGAAAGTACGGTGGGGTCCCAACCGCCGTCTTCTTCAAATCTCCACTGGGTGTCCCAATAAAACCCGCCCCCTAAGGCCAGGCGCTCCTCCCGTGAAGCAATGAGCTCACCGATGCGGTCGCCCGAGTCACGAAAGGTCTCACCAGCTTCAGTTGAAACTCCGCTCGGGCCACTGACATCACCTTCGTTGGAAACATCGCTGTCAGTCGCTTCTCCAAAGAGGTCATCTTCGAGTTCGGTTCGTGTCTCTGTTTCTTCGCCTCCGAAGAGTGCCTCTTCACGAGCATCAGATGACTCAGCTTGGGGTGCACTTTGCGCCCGCGTCTGCACAGATAGACCAATGCAGAGTATGAAAAGCGCGATCTGTTGGTGGCTCATCGGCTGCGACTCTCAAGCCAAGCTTTGGTGAAAATATTGGCATCTAGAGCCTTAAGGTCGACGGTTCGGAAGACAATCGTTGTTTGGTTGCCTTTTTGTACTTCGTCGAAAATGCGAATTTCTTTCGGGAAGTAGACATCGGCATTCTTGCTGGTCGAGAAAACCTTACGCCACTTCGGATAGTACGATGTTCGCATAAGCCGACCGGAGAGGGCCTTTTCTTGTTGCTTTAGAATATTGCCGCTTTTCTGGTCGACCCAAAGTTCGATAACAGGGTACGCGACATCGGATTCTTCTTTAGCGTTTAGAATAAGATGGTGTACTTGGAACTTACCTAATTTCTTGATTCCACCATAGGTGGGGTTGAACTCGGTCGCGAGTCGAGACTCGTCAAAGTCAGAACGCTGGCTGCCAGTTCCAGCAATACGTTCTCGCTCTGTACGACGCTCCCATTTTCCAACCGATGGGTCGTAAATAAAGAGATTGCGGTCTAGTCGGAGATAGCCTTTGCCCGCTTCGGCGCTTGGCTTGGTGAAGAGGATCATCAACTTATCCTCTTCATCGCGACGGTAGATGACAGCTTCATAAACAAGGTCGGTCTTTCCCGCTTCCTTTTGTTCGATGTAAGTGACCGCCGCATAGTCTCCAGAGTTTCGCTGCCGATTATCGATTTCGGTAAGCATGGCTTCCATCTCAGGCGTACTGAGTCCAAGAAGTGCTTGAAGTGTTAGCGTTATTTGAATCAACACGGAGGACCTCCTTAGGTCTTATGAATCGCTTTGACTGGTTCGAGTTGGGCAGCGCGGATCGCGGGCCACAGCGCCGCCAATACTGTGATGAATGAGAATGAGAGTACGGAGCTGAGCATCTGTCCGAATGATATGTCCAGATGCAATGTGTCACTCATGAGTACAGTTTGGACTGCGCCTTTGGGTAGAGCGATCTCAAAAAGGTCAAGAGCGGATGCGGTGCCAGCCCCCACGAGAGCGCCCACCGATGTAGCAAAGAGCGCCAAGACCAAAGCCTCCAACATGATCATCGTTAGGACTTCCCAGCGATGCATCCCGATAGCGCGAAGACTACCAATCTCTGAGGTGCGCTCTCGAACCGAAATAAGCATCGTATTGATGATCCCGACGACGATAATCACCCTGAGAATACTGACCAGGAACACCGAGATGGTATCCAGGGCATCGATTGAGTATTTCATGAAGGAGACTTCGTCGCTCCAGATGGTTAGATCGAGCTTTTGTCCAACCCAGTCCTCAGATGAGACCTTACCGAATTTACCCCAAAAGGGTTTGGGGTCGTGTTCCATTAAGCGAAACCCCGCGTCTTCAAGGCCCGCTCGGAGCTTTGCCATGACCTTTTCGGAGTCATCGGGGTTATCCAGCTGAACTTGGATGGCACCCGTGGTGTCCTCACTCATTTGATAGAGGTCGACGATGAGACTTTTGGGGACAAAGACACTCCAATTGGACATGAATCCAACATCTTTCGCGATGGCAACAATGCGTGCATCGACGGTATTTACTCGACCACTTAATGACTCACTTGTCATTGTGACAATATCGCCAATGTCGACTTCAAGACGTTTAGCTTGTCCTGCGAATAGCAGGATTGTACCCGGCTCGCTTAGTTTGGATAGGTCCCCAAGAATTTCTTCGGACCCTCCTTCGACGTAGTCCTTTTGAGCAGCTAGTTGAAGCTGCTTCATAAAGAGACCTTCGTCTTTGATGTCAATCCCGTCGACACCCGCCTGGAGCGTAGATGCAGGACTGATGACCTTCCCCCAGCCTCGTGAGCGGTCGCGTATCTCGCCATCCGAGCCGATGATCTCCTCGACAGCTTTTCTAACTTTGGAGCGTTCGGTGACGATAGGAAACGCATCTTCGGGTGTGCCCTTGTAAAATCCCGCTACGTTTACATGGCCTGATGCCAAAATAGTCGCAGAGTGCAGCATGGTATCACTCACACCTTGGGAGAGGGAAAACATAAGCACAAGAAGGGCAGAGACCGACCCTAGGGCGAGGCTTAATAAAGTGGTGCGTCGTCGCGCTTGAATGAGGTTTCGAACAGCGATGAGCAAAAGCATCTTCATGGCGTTATTCCTTCACTTGCATCGCGACCACTGGCTCGATCTGCGTAGCCAATCTGGCGGGGTAAAATGTGGAAAGTAGACTTACGATGAGGATCGAGATGAAGCCGAAGCTTAGGTGTTCGATGCCAAGGGTAGGGTAGAGTTTGGGGCCCGAGAAAAGGAAGCGAATTTCTCGTGCGGGTGCTGGCAAGCCAGCGACATGAAGGTACTCAATGAGGGCCCCTCCTAGACTCGCTCCGACGATGCCGGCGATCAGCCCAAGAGCAAGGGTTTCAATCATGAAGATCCACATCACGAAGCTGCGCTGTGCACCAATGGCGCGCATCGTACCAATCTCGGCAACCCGTTCTACCGTCGCCATCGTCATGGCATTGTTGATAATCACGAGCGCAACGAGAAAGATGATAAAGATGGCGACGAATAAGACGCCGTTTAAAACTACGATAAAGCTTCCGACCAATCCACTGGCGCTCTGCCAATCTGCGACTTGGAGAGGGATTCCACGCTCTTGAATATGCGCTTCGAGACGCGCTCTTGTTGTCGTTGGGTCTACACCCTTGTCGAAGAGAACGGCGGCATTCAGAGCTAGGCCCTCGTCGAGTTCGTTGGGATCAAGGCTCATGCCGAGCCGGTCCTCGATGTCGAAGGTTAATGCGCTGTAGTCTTCAATGGCGACGACCTCTGCATCCTCTGCATCGGCTTCCGTATCGTCCCCGAAGAGTGCATCTTCGGCGTTGTCTGCTGAGATTTCGTTGATCGCCATTTCAGACCGAATCCCCTGAAGCTCAGCTTGCATCTTGGCGTTCATCTGCCCGTAAAGCTCGCGGAATGTTACCATGTCTAATAGGTTAATGGCCCCGGCCAAATCAGACGAGTCGAGACCTTTGAACTTAAAGGTTCCGTAAAACTTGATATTGAGGCTCTTGAAATAGCCGGCCTTTGTCACACCGCGGAGGGTAATCTCGTCACCAATATTAAAAAAGTAGAGTTGAATCTCATTGGCGATGTTCTCGTAGAAATACGCGTAACGTTCCTCGAAGTTTTCATCGTCGATCGTTAAGAATTCTTTCAGCGCTTCGACGATGGTCTCGTGTTTTGCGTTTAGGTAAGTATTGAGCTTCGCCATCAGAGCGATACTCTTTTTCGGACTCAACTCGTAGGTGATCTTGCGGTACTGCTTGGGCAGTGATTCGGCGCGTTCCTTTTGCCGCTCATTTTCAGCAATCGTCTCTCCGTCCTCATCGCGGGCTTTCTTAATTCGGTCAAAGGTTCGGGCGACGCGGTTTTTAAGGAACCGCTCATAGATACGGTCGGCGATCAGGTAGGAACGCTGATTATCTGGCGGAAGCGTACCCTTTACCAATTCGAATCGGTCAAAGTATTTGATGAATGCGGGGATATTGGTGCCGAGGTTTCGGAAATAGGTCAGTCGCGATTCTTCGTTTAGCGGTGCGAGGTCGCTTTCAATGGACTGAATGAGGGTTGCTGGGCTCTGGTCAAAAGCTTCCTGCATCGGTCCGAGTTGGAAGCGTGAAAGAACTTCGATTTTATCGTCCAGCTCTTTGGTGTTGGCCGCGACTACCTTCTGCGTTTCGACATCCTTGAGGAGGTCTTCCGCAATAGAAGCGATGTAAGGAATCAGTAACGCGACGTCTTCGCTCTGACCATTTTGATGCGCAGTCTGCAGCTCTAATGCGAGTCGGTCGATACGGTTCCCGTTGCTGGCAAGTGAGTTGATGGTGATGCCCATAGGGATAAGTGCATCGATCCCTTCGACATCTTCCAGAGATTTAGCGACTGCTTCGAACTCTTGAAGCTCACCGATATCATCGGCGGCCATGAAACCACTACCGAAGATCGCCAGCTTGTCTTTCGCACTGCTCGAATAAACCTGGAGGTCACCGGCGACTGACCCTTTGATACTCTGTGCCATCGCTTGATCGATGGAGTCGAGCAGGGAAGTACCGATGACAACCAGGAAGGTTCCGAAGGCCATGATCGAACCGACGATCAGTGTCGTGACTCGATTTGCGATGAGGTTTCGAAGCGGTATGCTCAGATACATCCAGTTCATGAAGCGACCCGTTTAGTTAGGTCTTTGTCGCCTTCAACTAGCCCGTCACTTAACGAGACGAGTCGTCGTGCATGATCCATCACCCGCTGGTCATGGGTCGAAAAGATAAAGGTCGTCTCTTCTTCTTCGTTCATTCTGCGCATGAGATCGAGGATGGTCTGGCCCGTTTTTGAGTCTAAATTTGCAGTCGGTTCGTCGGCCAATACCAAGCCCGGACGTGTTACAAGTGCACGTGCGATGGCGACGCGCTGTCTCTGTCCGCCGGAGAGTTCATTGGGGCGTTTGGCGATTTGGTCGGCCAGCCCAACTCTCTCTAAAATGGTTTCGGTGCGCTCGCGGCGCTCGGCTACATTCCACTTTTTCTGAAGCAAAAGCGGAAATTCGACATTCTGAAAGACTGTAAGGACAGGGATCAGGTTGAACGACTGAAAAATAAAACCGAGATTCTCAAGTCGCAGTTTTGTTCGATCAGCTTCACTTAACTGCGCGACGTTTTGGTTCGCGACCTCGACCAATCCCTCGGTCGGTGTATCGACGCATCCGATCAGGTTAAGCAGGGTTGTTTTACCGCTGCCAGATGGACCAGCGATGGCGGTGAACTCGCCCTTGGTGATCTGAAGGGTTACGCCATGTAGAGCACGCACCGTAGTCTTGCCAAGGGGATAATCTTTAATCGCATTTTGGATATTTACTATAGAATTCATCGGGTGACTCCAGGTTGGGCACGAGGCTCAATGAGCAGCGGGGTAAGGTCTCGGGCGAGTTGTTGAGCGTACTGTGTGAGTTGGTCTTCGTTTAAAGTGGTCGCATGCTTGAGCTGTAGCTCACCGACCAGCGTGGCCAGGTACGCACTGAGAAGTCGGATTGTTTCGGCTCGGACTTGGGCACTTGGAGGCAGTAGAGTAGTGGCTGCCTTTAGAAATCCAGCCCGGGCTGGCTCGGTTGATAGTTCCAGGGGTCGACCGGTTTGAGGTATCGGAAGGTGTTGTCCTAGCTCAATCGCAGGTAAGACGTTGTGGATGATAAAGCGCGCGAAGAAGACACCTAACTCAGCAAGGCACATTTCGAATTGATTGCTTGAGCAGAGCTCTGCCGGTGGTGTCGGGCAGAGGGAGGCGGACTCAAGCGCACGCTGGACGAGGTCGTGTTTAGAGCCAAAGCGCTGACTGATGGCGCTTGCGCTGATACCAACACGCTCGCCAACCGTTTTTAGCGGTGCTTCAATGCCTTGGGCACAAAACACCTCAAGGGCCGCTTGAAGGACATCTATTTCGAGCGCTCTAGGTGGGCGACCTGCCATTGAATTTCCCGTCCTACTCGTTGGTAGAAATTTAACTTATTCGACGTTAAGATATAGGCATGGACGGGTTCCCCCGCAAGGCTACAGAGCGTCAAACGATTCAATTCACGCAACTATTCCAAGAACTCAACGATAACTTAAGAAGTAGTCCTCAAACGTGTGAGTCGCCATATGATCATGTCCGCATCTACCCATCCTTACCCGGTATCAAATCGACCCTTCACGCTTGCCTCACCAACATCGACCTCAAACCCAGCCGAGGCTGCAAAGGTAAGCGACGACTTCGAGCTAAAGAATGCGGCGCAAGCGGCGTCAGCCTCTACAATGATTGGGCGCGCTGAGCGGGTTTTGGTCGAGCGGATGCGTGGAAAAAATATCGATTTAAATTCGCTTACGACCTACGCAACGGTGACCCATGGAAATGAGGTTATTCAAGGCCTCGACCGTGCGTACTTCACTGAGATGATGTTGCCTGCAATTAAGGCAGCAAAAGACTCGATTCACATCGCGATGCTCGCGATGGATGGAGGACGCTTCCCGAATCACGTTGCCGACTTATTGATCGAGAAGAAGAAGGCCAACCCGGACTTCAAAGTGCGAATCATAGCCGATGATGTCGGATCCGCTATGCCATTTGGCTTCGGTAAAGGCTCTTCGATGGTCGAGAGACTGCGCGATGCAGGCATCGAAGTCGAGCTAAATCTCATGGCTCGAGACGGGCTTGAGCATCGTAAAGTCGTGATCATTGATGGGGAAACGGCATTTTTTGGTGGGGCTTGTCTCAGCGATCCTTATTTCGCTTCAGATGACCTTTTCAAAGCGCTCGATGCGTTGCCTACGCCGGAACGAGTTCGCGCCTACGACGCGTTGTGGAATGGCAGAGACGTATCTGGATTTGTAAATCTCCCCGCTTCGAAATTAGAGACGCCAGATTGGCAAGACTATGGTGTCCAGGTGACCGGACCAGCAGTGCATCAACTGCAAGCTAACTTCTTTGAGACCTGGGCATTTCAAGGTGGACACGTAAGTGAGGACGACATGAAGTGTTTGCGTTCTCGGTATTTTCCCACGACCGCGGCTCCAGGGGATGTCTCGATGAATCTCAGTTTCGCTATGCCTGGAGGGCCATCAGAGCTTCGTCGCTCATTGCTTTCCACGCTGAATGCTGCGACACAGACCGTCGATATTGAGATGGCCTACATTTTTGAGGATGACTTTATAGAAGCGCTCGAGAATGCTGCTAAGCGCGGCGTGAAGGTTCGACTTGTGACGAACTCTCTCGAAGGCATCGACCTCTTCTTTTCCTGGCACCTCAATCGACAAGGCTATGAGCGGCTCCTGAATGCGGGAGTCGAACTCTTCGAGACCAAGCAGTATACCCACCGAAAGCAAGTGGTGGTCGATGATCGCTTCGTTTATGTCTCTACCGGTAATCCTGAGTTCAACTCGTGGGAGCGCGGGTTTGATATAAACGCAATCATGGACTCTCCATCTCTCGCCGAAGTTGTTACCCGGTCGATTGAGACGGGCGTTGAGCCTGAGCGTGCGGCTCTCGTAACGCTTGAAAAGCTCGGCGATGAGAGTCTTTGGATTCGTTTTCAGACCTGGCTTTACGGGCTACTCGCGGGGATCTTTATGAAATCTAAAGACCATCACCAAGAAACCTTAGGTCTCTTAGGACCAAAGCGCAGTCCCACGGTTAATGTGTAAGCTCACGGAGCAAAGCACTTAAGTTATGATGCCAGCCTACCGCGCTGTTGGGGTTTTCTTTCGGGATCTCAGAGATCGCGTCTGCCATCAGCGCGCGTCGATGTTCCTTGTCCAGTGAGGCAAAGAGCTTGGTTAGAACGATGCGGTCAAAGCGGAGTGGGGGTAAACCGCAGAAGCTACAGGATTCGTGCGCCGGTCCGGCGGGAGCGCCGCAACTTTCGCATTGACGTGGGTGCGCGACCAAGTCCGTTTGATTGGCCTCTCCATCTGGTACCTTTTCGACGACACCCATCATCCTTAGGAATTCTACAGCCTTAATTGTCAGAGTTTCGCAGCGCATACAGCGGTGACTGCGGAACGCTCCATGGATGGTGCTGTCGTGGATGAGAGCTTGGTCGCCACCGCAGCGAGGGCAGATCGGCAGGTGGCTATCTGGACCACTTTCGCAAATGGGGTTTGCCTTAAAGCGCTCGATGAGGACCAACACCGCGTGCGCACTGAGTCCTCGGTGCTCATGCTTGTCGAAAAAGACTACGTGGCAGCGGGTACAAATGTCGATGTTAACCTTCTGACCATAGGTGTGTCTCACCCCGAGTGGTTCCATCTGGGAGAAGCAGTTGGGGCAGGGGAGGTGGTCAGGGGAGTCCATAGTCAAGCTTAAGCGAGACGACTCAAGTGGCCAAGCCTTAAGTGAGCACGAACATCGTGATGAGCATGATCACCCAGACGATATCCAAAAAGTGCCAGTACTGCGCATGGTATGAGAGTCCGCGATAATTCAAGGGCCCGTAGCGGCCTTGAATACCCTTTCGAAGCACCAGCACCGCGGGAATCAGCCCACCAACAACATGCAAGGCGTGTAAAACCGTGAGCATCCAGAAGGTAAACGCATAGAGGCTCTTTGCATCAGGGGGAAGGCCGCTCGTCGCCATGTAGATCCAGTTCCAGGTCTGGGCGGCTACGAATCCCACCACGCATAGCGTGCCGAGACTCAGGTGCATCTTAAGGCGGTCTTGCTCGTCGTTCTGTCCAGCTGCGACCGACTTGTGGAAAAAGTAGCTCACGAAGAGGAGAACAATTGTGCTCGCAAAGAGTCCCGCTGGGAGGTCCGGCATATCAGCGCGGGTCCAGCCCTGATTGTTAACGCGAACGACAATGTAACCTGCGATGGAAGCGAGGAAACCTGCGGAGAGAGAAACGAAGAGAACGACCATGCCGAGCTGGCCGATGGCCATGCGCTCGAAGAGGGGGACTTCTTTAGACGCGCCTTCGACAACGCGTAGCTGTGGTGTCCCCGCTGCCATCGTTTACTGAGCGCTGCCCTCAGCGGCAGCCGCCTCGTGAGGCATAGGGTTCATGATGAGAATGTCACCCTGGTACTGGTCAGAGTCCAGCATCGTAATGCTGAAGAAGAGCAGCATAAAGGCAACAGAAAGCACCAAGATGATGAGATTAAACTTCTTGTCGTAAAGTAAGTGCATGAAGAAGAGGCAAACGATGACTGCTTTCACAGTTGCGATTGCCATCGCTACAACTAAGTTCGCTGTATAACCGAAGTCAAAAGATGTGACGGTAACGGTGAAAACGGTCAACACCATCAGCGCCCCGCCGGTCGCTAAGAGCGCCGGAATCGACATGACGTGTGGATGATGTTCGCTATCAGAATGTCCCTGTCCAGCCATTGTATTCTATCCTAAGCAGCCCGAAGGCCTCTGTCTGTACGTGACCAAAAGATTCGGTCGAATTTAGCTTCGTCGAGTACCCAAATTCCGATTCCAACTCAGTGGATGAGATAAAGCATCGGGAAGAGGTAAATCCATACCAAGTCGACCAAGTGCCAGTAGAGCGCCGTAAAGTCGATTGGTCCGTAGTAATCACTGTTAAAGTCGCCTCGAATGGCTCGTTTGAGGAGCCACGCATAGACGAGGATCCCGGCGACGACATGGATGCCGTGCAGCCCGGTCATCATAAAGTAGACACTGAAGAAGATATGGAGACGGCGGTTTACCGGCTCGCGGGTATCTTGAACAACCTCGCCACCTTCACTGGCTGCCGGTGCAGGTTCCGCAACGACAGAGCCATCGACGTTAACTGCAGGGACCTTCAGCCCAGCCTTCTCAAGTGCTTGGGCAGAAGGGTTGAAGTACTTGCCGGGTAGGAGACCGTCGTGGATCTTGTGGCTGTACTCGACGTACTTGATTCCCATGAAGCCGAAAGCGCACGCGATGGTCAGGGCAATCGTAAGGATGAGACCTTTTTGATTGTTGAGCTGAGCGCATCGCACTGACCACGCCGCCGTGAGGCTGGAGAAGATCAGGACACATGTGTTCACCGCGCCCCATTTCACATCAAGGAAATGGCTTCCTTGAAGGAAAATCTCAGGGTGGTTACCACGATAGATGACATAAGCGCAGAAGAGTCCGCTAAAAAAGAGGAGCTCCTGTCCCAGGAACGCCCAGATGCCGAGCTTTCCCGAGTCAAACTGGTGACCGTGGTCCTCAAAGTGGTGAGCCAAGAACGGCGCGTGGTGGTCGTCGTGGCCGTGTGCTGCAGTAGACATGAATATTTATCCCAATCTTTTCAGTGTCTTAAGTTATACCTAAACGGCACGCCCGGGTAGGGTATAGCCGTCTGTCTGCGGATCATATTCCAGGTCGTCGAAGTCGTAAGCCTCCACCTCTTCTTCTGGAACTTCTTCGTAGTTGTGGAAGGTCGGCGGTGACTGTGTGAGCCACTCTAGAGTCTTCGCACCCCATGGGTTCGCAGGTGCAACCTTACCGCGATACACAGCGTGTGTCAGGACCCCGAATGCAACAAGAATACCGATACCTAAGATGTAGGAACCGATGGTCGATGCAACGTGGAACGACTGGAACTCCGGCAGGTAGTTGTAGTACCGGCGTGGCATTCCCCGTGCGCCCATAATGAACTGAGGGAAGAAGGTAAGGTTGAAGCCCAAGAAGACGAGGAGCGCGCTGGCGCGGCCCATTGCTTCATTGTACATCCGTCCAAACATCTTCGGCCACCAGAAGAAGAGGGCTGCGAAAAGTGCGTTGATGGTTCCACCGACCATGACGTAGTGGAAGTGCGCTACGACGAAGTAAGTGTCATGAAGGTGTAGGTCGACTGAGAGACTTCCGAGGAAGAGACCGGTCAGTCCACCGACAGTGAAGAGGAAGATGAAGCTCATTGCGTAGAGCATTGGGGTATCGAGACGAATTGAACCCTTATACATCGTCGCAAGCCAGTTGAAGACCTTGATTGCGGACGGGATGCCGACAGTAAAGGTAATGGCACTAAAGATGACACTCGCCATCGCGCTCTGGCCACTGGTGAACATGTGGTGTCCCCATACGAGGAAGCCGAGCAGTGCAATCGCGATCGAGCTGAACGCGATGAACTTGTAGCCGAAGATATGCTTGCGGCTGAACACCGAGACAACTTCTGAAATAACACCCATCGCCGGAAGTACCATGATGTAAACGGCAGGGTGCGAGTAAAACCAGAAGAAGTGCTGGAAGAGAACTGGGTCTCCACCGAGCGTCGGGTCAAAGATACCTACACCAAACGCCCGCTCACAGATGAGGAGGAGAAGGGTGATTGCAAGTACTGGAGTTGCTAGGACCTGAATCAGCGATGTTGCGTAGAGGCCCCAGAGAAAGAGTGGCATCTTGAACCAAGTCATCCATGCTGGACGCATCTTCTGAATCGTAACGATGAAGTTAAGACCGGTGAAGATGGAACTGAACCCGAGGATGAATACACCCGTGACTGCAGAGATGACGGCAGTTTGTGAGTGCCCAGAGCTGTACGGCGTGTAGAATGTCCAACCAGTATCAATCGGGCTAACGAAGAGACTGTAGAGCATGAAAGCCGCACCGGCGAGCCAGATATAAAAGCTCGCAAGGTTGAGGCGAGGGAACGCAACGTCCTTTTGCCCAAGCATGATGGGGAGGACGAAGTTGCCAAGCGCCGCTGGAATCGACGGAATAATGAACAAGAAGACCATAACCGCGCCGTGAAGCGTGAACATCTGGTTATAGGTGTCGTGGTCCATAATGGTCTTGCCCGGTGTCAGCAGCTCGGTGCGCAATGCGAGTGCGAAGACGCCGCCCAACAAGAGGGCCAATGAGGTACCAATGGTGTACATGACGCCGATACGCTTGTGGTCAAGCGTAATGAGCCAATTCATGATGCCACTGGAGTGGTTTAGATAGTTTTCCTGGTGACCTGCGTCACCCGATGATGGAGTTGCTAGCGTTGACATCGTGTTCCCTCGCTTACTTCAGGCTCTTGATATATTCGATAATAGCTGAAATTTCCCCATCTTTCAGCTTCCCTTGGTAGGTCGGCATGACTGGGGCGTAGCCTTCGGCAACCTTTGCCTGCGGCATGAGTACAGACTCACGGATATAGTTCTCATCAATGGCGACCTTTTCACCGGTAACGAGACCACGTTCGGTTCCCCACTTACCTTTGAAGGACGGGCCTACACCGCTTGAGCCATCGACAGAGTGGCACTGGTTACAGCCTTTTTTCTCGTAGAGGTAAGCGCCTGCCTCGACCGGACTAAGCTTGTCGAGGATATTGGACGCGTCTGCGAGCCAAGTATCAAACTCGCCGTCTTCGTGAACAATAACTTTGGTGAGCATGTCCGAGTGACGTGTTCCGCAATACTCGGTGCAGAAGATGTTGTACTCGCCTGCGTCAGTCGCTTCGAACCAAAGATTTGTGTATCGGCCAGGGACAACGTCCTGCTTCACGCGAAATGCCGGGATAAAAAAGCTGTGAAGGACATCATCGGATGACATGATCAGCTTAACTGGACGGTCCTTAGGGACGTGAAGCACTGAGTCTTCATACCCGTTCGGATAGGTGAACTGCCAAGCCCATTTCCAGCCACGCACGTAAATCTCATACGAGTCTTCAGGCATCGTCTTCTGATTGATGAAGGCGACGGTGGATACCCAGAAGATGATGACGGAGATGACCAATGGTGGAATAGTCCACACAACTTCCACCAGGTTACTGTGGTGAAATTGTGACTCGGCCTTCTGAGTCCGGTTCTTCATCTGATACTTCTTGGCGAAGTAGACCAGGAGCCCAACGATCAGGACTAGAAAGAAGACTGACACCCAGTAAATGAAGTAGTAAACGTCATCGACCGAACTGGCGACGGTTGACGCTTGCTTAGGGAACCAGAAATCCCCTTCACCACTCGCTGCGATTGAGTTCGCTAGCTGCATCCATTGCTGAATCATGGTATTACGCACGCTTTCGTTTTCGGCTATTCAGCCGAACTTGATGGTTTTCTAAGCCAGGCACCACCGGCGAGCAGACCCAATAGCAGTACGGTGACAGCGGCACCGAGTTGCATAATGTTTCTGACGACAGGCGTGTACTGGCCTTGCTTCGAGTCATATTTAAAACAATAGAGAATAAGCTGGTCGAGCGAGCTCGCCGACTTGCCTTGGGCTGCCTCAATAGTGGTGAGCCGCAAGGTATTAGGACTATAAGTTACGCCATAAAGATATCGAGAAACCTTACCTTCGGGGCCGAGCACAATGAGCGCCGAGGTGTGCTGATACTCACCGGTCTCAGTGTCGAGATGGTAGCCAAAGCCTACTGCTTTGGTGACTGCGTCAATTTCTTTCTCTGTCGCCACCAAATACTGCCAGTGGTCGCCTATTGGTCGGCCGTAGTCGTCCTCGTAGCGATTGAGTACTTGTTTGGCGCGCTTGAAGTCGTCTTCGGGGTCGATGCTGACGGTCACCACGTTAAAGAGCTCGCCCAGGTCATCTTCGATGGCCCTTAAAGCATTTACGAAGCCCGATAGCTGAACATTACAAAGCAATGGGCAATTCGTGTAGTTGAGCGTGAGGATTGTGGGCTTACCACGGTCGAAAAGTGAGCCGAGTGTGACCTTTTTGCCATCTTGGTTGGTGAAGGTGAGGTCGCGAGGGACTTGTACGTCGATAGCCTCGTCAATTCCGACGCCGACGAGCTGCTCGGGTAGCTGGGACTCACGATCTGGACGCATGTCGGCACCCAGCGCCGCTGAAGACGGCGCAGAAGCGAAAGCGAGCGTGAGCATCCAAGTGAGCACAGTCCTTGCCTCTCGTCCTTATTGACTTTCCGCCGGGGCCTCGCCTTTAGCCTCTACTACTGGATTAGCAGGTGCTGCGGTGAGTTCCTTTTGGACACTAGTGATAGCTTTATCGATAGACATCGCCGTTTTACCCTTGATGCCGCTCTCGAGGAGCTCGGCCTGGGCTTTGCGATATTCAACAACATCTGGCCGGGACTTTTGAGTCTGGTCCTGCCAATGGCTGTCTTCCATTGCATAGAATAAGCCTTGCGCGAGAATAATCGAGACGTAAGTTAACACAATTCCAACAATCGTGGCGACTGCGATCCCTGCATTATTCTGAGTATCGTTGCCTGTTGCTGCCATAATGGGCCTCCTTACTGATTCTCGTGCGCTAGGCACTCAGGGAGTCGAGGGTCTTTCACTGCCACCAATCTTTGGCCTCTCATCTTCGAGGCTACGAAACCTACGCATAGGCCGCCGATACCAACGAAGCATGCAAGGTCTAGAAGTCCGAGTGGGAACTCCTTGATCTTGTGGATAGAGGTAAGCGTAGGCATGACAAGGTAGTACTGGTCTACATAATGCGCACCGAGAATCCAGAAAGCCCAGAAGCGTAGCCCGGCGCGATTTCGCTTCACGTGTCGCGAGAGGAGGCCAGGGAAGGGCAAAAAGAAGTGCGAGACGATAAGAATGAGAGACCAAACAACCCAGGTCTTGCTTTGACGTACCAAGTACCAACCGGTTTCTTCCGGGATATCGGCATACCAGTAGAGCATAAACTGAGAGAACGCGATGTATCCCCAGAAGAACGTGAAAGCGAACATGAACTTACCGATGTCGTGGTAATGCTCTTCGGTAATGAGTCCTTCAAGTTTTCCGATGCTCTGGAGTCCCATCGCAACGATGACGAGCGTACTAAGCACTGAGAGGAAGCACCCAGCGAAATAGTAAACACCGATGATGGTCGAGAACCAGTGCGGGTCGAGGGTCATGATCAAGTCGACTGCCGCGAAAGTCATCGTCAATGCGAAAAGCACCATCGAAACCGGAGCAATCTTCTCTAGACCCGTTGTGATTTCTGGATCACCGCTCTCGTCTTGCGCCTTAGAGCGGTTGAACATGATGCGGGAAATCACGAGCCAGATTGCGAAGTAGCTGACGACACGAACCAAGAAGAACGGGAGGTTCAGGTAGGGCTCTTTGTGCTGAATAAGTGCATCCTTCGCGACAATTGCTGGGTCAGTCCACTCGTAGAGGTAGTGGTAACCTGCAGCGGTACCGCCAATGATCGGTAGAGCAAGAAGGGTCAGCATCGGGAACGAGCTCATGAAGAACTCAACCAATCGGCGAACCGTTACACTCCATCCCGCGCGCGTCAGGTGCTGCAACACGACGAAGAAGAGCGCACCCAGGCCAATGGATAGGAAGTAAGAATATGAGGTCAGATAGGAATGGAAGAAGTGCAACCAGTGGTCACCTTCGGAAGCTTTCATGGCTCCGAGTCCAACTGCGGCCACCATTCCTATAACACCGGAGATGTACGCGATTTTTGCAACCTTAGCGATTGGCTCATCCGCGATGACCATATCATCCGTAATTTCAATAGTTTTATGTCCAGTTCCCATTGTGGGCTACTCCCTCAAATTTTACTGAGCGTCTTGCTCGGGTGCGGCGGCCGGTGCGGCGAGTTGTGCATACTGGCTCTTATGGAGCGCGCGAATATACGCGACGATTGCCCAGCGGTCTTCCTCGGAAATCGAGTGGCCGTAGCCCATCATATTGCGGATACCGTAGCTGATAGTGTTGAAGAGCTTCCCACTAGGCTGCTGACGGATATAGTCCTGATGAATATTACTCGGTGCGACCCAAGTCCCTTGCTCGAGGCGGTCAGCCCGTCGCGCGACGAGGCCATCGCCATAGCCAGCTGAGCCGTGGCAGTTAGAGCAGAAGATTTCGTATCGCTGCTGCCCGCGCTCAACAAATGCCGGGGTGATTTCAACTTGCTTCGGGAACGTCTCAGCCCACTCGCCATCAATAACACCTTCATAGAAGTGGTCATCGATGCGCTCTTCGCCGATTCGGACCGTACCTTCAATCGGGGCCCGCATAGAGCGACCATCTGCGAAAAGGTCGTTCTCGGTTTGAGCTTTGAACTTCGGCTGAAAGTCCATACCTGGGTTAGGGTGGATTCTCGGTGTATCCATCTTTGCGAAGCGCGCATTGAAGATGTGTGAGAGCGGGATGAAGCCGATGACGAAGGCGCAGAGACCAATGTAGATGATTGGCATAGGTAGACCTGCATTTACCTCAGAATCATCTTCAACCTCTTGAACCGTCGCTGCGCCGGTTTCAATCAGGAAAGCTTTGGTCCGGTCTAAATCGTATCGGTTATCGCCAGCCTCAATTGCGACGAAGTAACGGTCATCTGTCGCACGCGCGAACTCCTTCACCTTGAAAAGGGGGTGATAAAAGCTCGGAAGGTTATTGATAGCCAACGTCCCGAAAATCGCGGTGAGACCACTGAAGAGTACAGTCAGTTCGAACATGACTGGCACATTCGCCGGTAGACTGAAGAACGGCTTACCACTGATCAGGTACTTATAGTCGTAAGCATTCATGTAGTACTGCATCACGAGGCCAAGCGTCAGCCCGGTGATACCCATCATGAGAATGAGCCAAGGCGTCTTGGTTGCCTTGATTCCCATCGCTGGGTCGATGCCGTGCACCGGGAACGGTGAGTAGCAGTCCCACTTTGTGTAGCCTGCGTCCCGCACCTTCTTGGCGGCATTCACGAGCTCAGTCGTGTTCTTGTATTCCGCCAAAAGGCCATATGCCTTCTTAGGTTGCTCTTTTTCGTTTTCAGTTGTCATGTCCACTGATCCTTGTCGCTCTTTACTATTGCGCGTTCAATCGTCTTAGTGATGGTCACCGTGATGACCTACATGCGCTTCTGGCATGGTGGCCTTAACTTCAGCGATGGCTACCTGAGGTATCCAGCGGATGAAGAGCAGGAAGAGGGTAAAGAAGAGACCGAAGCTTCCCAAGAACATCAAACCATCCCAGATGGTCGGCGTGAAATATCCCCAACTGGCTGGCAGGAAGTCCCGACTCAACGAGGTGATGGTGATAACGAAACGCTCGAACCACATGCCGATGTTTACGAAGATCGATACAATCCACATGACCCACACGTTGGTTCGTAGCTTCTTGAACCAGAAGATCTGTGGCGAAATGACGTTGCAAGAGACCATCGTCCAGTAGGCCCACCAGTAAGGTCCGGTAGCACGGTTGATAAACGCGAATTTCTCGTACGGGTTACCTGAGTACCAAGCGACGAAGAATTCCATCGCGTAGGCATAACCGACCATCGTACCAGTGACCAAGATAATCTTGTTCATGTTCTCCAGGTGGCGGACTGTGATGAGCTCTTTAAAGCCGAACCACTCTCGAGCCGGGACCGAGAGCGTGACAACCATCGCGAATCCACTAAAGATTGCTCCCGCAACGAAGTACGGTGGGAAGATGGTCGTGTGCCAACCAGGAACCTGCGAAACCGCGAAGTCAAACGATACAACTGAGTGAACCGAAAGAACGAGTGGGGTCGCGAGACCAGCAAGAATCAGATACGCACGCTCGTAACGGTGCCAGTGACGGGCAGAACCAGTCCATCCGAGTGAGAAGATGCCGTAGAGGAACTTACGTACATTTGAGGTTGCTCGGTCACGAAGTGTCGCGAGGTCCGGAATGAGGCCGAAGTACCAGAAAAGTGCAGAGATTGTTGCGTAGGTCCCAACCGCGAAAACGTCCCATAGGAGTGGTGAACGGAAGTTCGGCCACATCACCATCGAGTTTGGAACAGGGAACAGCCAGTAAGCTAGCCACGGACGCCCAATGTGGACACCGGGAAAGATGGCCGCGCAAATAACTGCGAAGACGGTCATCGCTTCGGCAAATCGGTTAATACTGGTTCGCCACTTCTGGCGAAAGAGGAAGAGGACCGCAGAAATCAAGGTTCCCGCGTGACCGATACCAACCCAGAATACAAAGTTTACAATTGGCCAGCCCCAGTAAACGGGGTTCATGTTGCCCCAGATACCAACGCCTTCCCAAAAGAGATACGCAATA
>JAYYQC010000410.1:0-6130 GCA_036128675.1 Myxococcota bacterium
GTTTAGTTTTGCCTCTGGTCTGCCGTACCATAGCGGGCGTTTAGTGGAGAATGAGAGTCGTGCCAAGAGCCTCGGTTTTGAACATGTTTCGAGCTCAGGCGGTAGGTCTCGCGGCAAGCCTCGCCCTGCTGGCTGGTACAAAGGCTCTCGCGGCTGCCGAGGATGGAACTCAAGCCGCGCCGGACACTCAGGGCCGTATCGTTTACATGGTGTTGCCCGAAGACCAGCGTCGATGGTGCATCGTTACTCTGGCACCACATGGCGAGGGTATCGCCATCTCGGTCCGTCGTCCCTTCGGTGAGGAGAACATCCCCTGGACTTGTTGCGAGCCAGCCTCGACGTATCGAAGCAACCTCGCTCGGGGGATATTGCCTCAGTACATTCAGCGCGCGGATCAGCTTGGGTGGGGGCTGATACCTACAAAATTCGACAGTTTCGTCCAAGATGAAGGAAATCTCAGGATGTCTCTCCGCGAGTGCTTGTTGATGTCGATGATGGGCGCGTTCGATGCCGATAATCGACGGCGGAGATGCAAAACCCCGCGACGCCTCATGGAGTTCGAAGACGCTGTATGGCTTTTCCCCATAGCCCAGGTCTATGATGGAACGGTCACAGAAGGGTTCAAGCTGGTTGTATTGCTCTGCAAACCAAGCCAGCCAGAGTGAATGCCGGTTGGGTTTAGTTTTGCCTCTGGTCTGCCGTACCATAGCGGGCGTTTAGTGGAGAATGAGAGTCGTGCCAAGAGCCTCGGTTTTGAACATGTTTCGAGCTCAGGCGATAGGTCTCGCGGCAAGCCTCGCCCTGCTGGCCGGTGCAAAGGCTCTGGCGGCTGCCGAGGATGGACCTCATGCCGCGTCGGATACTCAGGGCCGTATCGTTTACATGGTGTTGCCCGAAGACCGGCAAGAGTCATTCTGGTCGAACCCGCCTGAATTCGAGGCCACTGGTGATATAGCCCCAGGCTGGTTTACGCCTCAAGCAACGATGCTCTACTTGGTGAGGGTTTATCCCCGAACTGTCGGAGAGTGGGAGCTGCAGGACTGTATTCTTCAGCTTGAGCCGGCCTATATGCACCTCGTTTTGAGGTGGGTTTCGCCAGAGATACCGGCAATCGGGTTGAGTCGTGGAAGCGATGTATCGAGCGACCAACTCACTGGAGGTCTCTGCAACGACTTCGGCCCCGATATCCCTTATTTTGAGTTTACGCTGGATGTAAGGTCGGGGCTTTCTTGGCGTTTGCGAAGACCTCCACCAGAAGAGCTTCTCTTGGGACCCGAAGCAGAAGCGACTCTTATATTTTTCTTTGGGCTTGCTGGTATTGCAGTGGTCTTTGCTTTTTCGCTGGCCCTCTTTTTTGGCTCGGTCCGCATTTTATTGCAGTCATTTAGTACCACTTTGCTACTCTTCATTCTGGTCAATCGGTACGGGGGCCTCGAAATAAATATTCTTGAGGCCCAAACCATGCTTGCATATCGGGTTCCCGGTCGTCTCTTTATTGTATTTTGCGCGATTTACTGCGCCTGCAGCGTTTGGGAACTCAATTCGCAGCGTCGTTTACATACGCTCGCTTTTATCACCGTGGGCGCAGGACTCTGCATCGCTCTGCCGATGCCCTGGCTTCGAGTCGTCCATGGAAACCCGTATATTCTGGTTGGAGGACTGCTGCTGGCATGCGGGCTTCTGCTTAACCTCTACTATTTGACGGTTAGGCGGGGCGAGGGTCTGGCTCAAGTAGTCAGATTTATCCGTGTCCTGATTTTGGTACTCCTGCTGGCCGGCGTGATGCAGTTAACGGGGCGTCTAGAAGAGATATCAATGCTACCGCTCTGGGGGTTTGGACTCGTCTTGGAAACGCTGATTACAGTTGTCCTCGGCCTGAGAGAGCAGAGACAGTTTACCGACTTAACGCGCTCGCTTGAAGAAGCCTCGTTACGCCTGACCGGGCAGCGTGTCTCACTCAAGGACGACTTGACGCGGCTTCATACTTCTTACGGGGCGATTGCAGAAGAAAACGAAAAGCTCTTAACCGCGAACTCTGAGCTAAAACTTGCCATGGCGGAGGTGAGCAGTGTCGCTACCGCGATTAAACGCAAACAGCAACGGATGCATTTTGCCGAGCTTTTGGGGTTTCGTCTTGCGGGCCTTGGACATGACCTCATGAATCCTTTGGGACTTGCGCGCGGAATTATGGAGCTCCTTCCCGAAGAGACCTGGGAGAAGAATGCGCAAAACTCGAAATTAGAATTCATCGAGGAAATCGATCGGATGACTTCCTTGCGGACCGCAGTACGCATCTTTGGCCGTCCTGAGATCAGGTCCACTTCTCAGGCCCCAGATGCGCGTCTGAGGGTTTTTGAGATCGCGAGGACGGTCGAGAGTAGCATTGAACTTTTCCGGCTGTCTGGGACTCGGTGTCGGATTGAGACAAAGCTTGACCAGTCCGTGCTGGCACAAGGGTCGGCTGGCGACCTCTCGAGGGTGGTCGTTGAACTCTTGTCAAATGCGGAGCGCGCCACGAATCACTCGGACCGAGAAGCTCAGATACGAATTGAGCTTATGGCTGATTCAGATCGGGCTACTCTTTCGATCCATGATTCGGGTAACGGCTTCGGACTTGATGAGTTCAAACGATGCACCCTCGGCGACTTTGGCCTGGGACCTGTTCAAGAAACTGAGGAGTTTCATTTAGGCCTCGGGCTCATCATGTGCTTGCGTTTGGTGACGGACTTAAGTGGAGAGATTTCAGTACTTCCTGTTCCGTCAGACCTTGGTGGCGCGGTCATGCGGCTGAGCCTTCCGGTTGTGAAATTGGCGGGGCAGTCATGACGATGCTCGCATTTACCTTTCTTTGCCTTTTGGGCAGCCCCGGTCAACCGCTCGAACCGTTCACGCTTTCTGCAATTGAGTGGCCGAGCGAAGGCGAGCTGCCGAGCTTAAAGCAGCTCGAGGAATCTCATTGGGAAGATAGAGGCCCCCGAGAGAAAGTGTTCCAGCGTCAAAACGGTCTGATCTTTGATCTTGAGGGTCTGGAGCTTGGTTCGCAAGGTGCTTGGGTGCTTCGGCTGAACCACTCTCGACTGGGATTCCAGCTCCATGGGTTTAGTCAAGTGCGGGGAGGATGGGAACCCATCGAAATTCGAGCGCGGCTTCCACTGGGGATGGTATTGACCCCGGATCAACTCACGCCTTTCTCCTATCTCTCCATCCGCAATACTGGGACATTGATCGGCATCTTGAACCTTCATCGAATGTCCCAAGTTGATGTTATTCGTTCGGTAAATTCGCATGGAACGCTGCAGTTGATTGTGTTCGGCGTCTTCGCATTTATCGTGGTGTGTCCTATTCTTTTGTGGGTATTTTTCGGACGCTCAGTCTATGGATGGTATTGCCTTTACCTCTTCGGCGGGTGGTTGGTCGTCTGGGTCGCAGCGCCTGGAAACTCCACGATACCTCCCTGGATTGAAGATTGGTTTCCAATCAACGCACTGGGTCTGAGCTCTTCAGCCATCGGCTTACTCGGTCTTTTACGAAGCACATTTTTTGAGCAGATCAGCCGTTCGCTGCGTTCTTGGATCGGAGGCTGCTTGCGGGGGCTCATTGTTGGCCTACTACCGGGCTTGCTACTTGCTCCTGCTCTCCTGGAGGGCGTCTCTGGTTTGCTCCTGGAATGCGCGAGCCTAATCTTGGCTCCTTATCTATTGTTCATCGTGAAGTCACAGCGGTCCTGGCGCTCGCTTTGGCTCTTTGGCTTGGTGGTCAGTAATGTCCTGGCGCTCGCTATCGGCATTATGGAACTCGCGGGTGATGGTGTTTCAGCTGAAGAGGCCACGCTTGGTCTCGTTGGCATCGTGGGGCTACATCTCGGCTTGTTGGCACTTTTTGTTGCCGATGATTTTGGGACTCAGAAGACGCAACTCACGTCACTTAAGCTCGCTGTAGACGAGGATAAGCGTCGTCTCACTGACCTTGAACTGGCCACAGCGCGTGTGACGTCCGAGCTCGAAGAAGAGCGTGACACCCAGCGACGTCTTGTGGCTGAGCGGCGCGAGGCAAACGCAAGACTCGATGTGGTCAATGAGACGTTGAAGCTATCCTTTGAGCGTATGATTGAAACCAAGCGCTATGCGACACTCGGCGGTTTCTGGCCGCAGTTCTCCCGCGCGCTAACGGGTGGGATGGAGCGGCTGCGACAGCTACGTCTGTCGATAGATCCAGCCCTGGACATGAATGAACACTCGGATTTGGTTCGGCGAATGGATACGGCTCTCGATAGTTGTTGGGCGATGGCGGAGGCGGTCGAAGGCGCGCTGGAATTTGAGGTTGATCGCACCACTGAACTCCAGAGGGTCGCATCGATGGCAGTGACACTCCTGGGCTGGAGTGCCGATGACCCGACTCTTCAGCTGCGAACTGAAACTGACCTCAGAGTGCCAGGGGCTCACGCGGAATGGCTTCAGCTTGTGATGAATCTGCTCGCAAACGCTCGACAAGCATTGAAAGAATCCGGCGGAGAGAGGCCTGACCAGGGCAGGGTCGTATTGACCGGGCGTAAGATTGCCCAGGGCGTTGAAATTGTGGTCGAAGATAGCGGGCCAGGTTGGACGCCGGAACTCCTTCGGCTGAATTCAACCGATATTTTAGATGAAACCCACCTAAGAAGTGGCCTCGGGTTGTCCATCTGCGCCACTATCTGTAAGCGGTACAATGCAACGATGGTCCTGCGAGAAAGCTCCCTAGGGGGGGCGGCGGTGGTTGTCGAAATCCCTGCGCTCGGTTTGGATGGGACTGCCTAAATTTGTTGCTTTTTTCCTCCGGGCTGAGGGCGTAGACTACCGTCCGGGCGGATGTACTCGACAAAGTTCATTCTATTGTGTAGTGCCCGCGCCCTTCGAATCGTGTGAGGCACCGAGACACGCCTCACATGCTTGAATGATCGATAGGAGTGAAAGATGAAGAGTGTTGGTCGTCATGTATTGGTTGAGTATTACGGGTGTGATTCAGAAATCCTCGGGGATGCGTCTTTGCTTGAAAAGGCGGTTGTGAAGGCCGCGAAAGATGCCGGGGCAACCGTTCTTAACTCGACCTTTCACCAATTCGCTCCGGTTGGTACATCGGGTGTTGTGGTCATTCAGGAGAGCCACCTCGCAATCCATACCTGGCCTGAGTTTCAGTATGCGGCGGTCGACCTCTTTACGTGTGGTGACATGATTGACCCCTGGGTCTCATTCAACTCTCTGAAAGGTTCTCTGAAGTCGGAATTCTCATCGCCTCTTGAGATGCTGCGTGGTCAATTTGAGCTTCTACCAGAAGTGGACCATGATGAGATTTGGGAACACGAAGACGCGCCTCAGATCCCGCCAAAATACACGCGCAACGTATGGTTTACAGAATACGAAGAAGATCACGGTCTCTCGCTCCGACACAAGGGTGATAAGCTTTTTGACAAGCAGAGCGATTTCCAGCGGGTTACTGTTCTCGACACCTACAAATTTGGCAAAATGTTGACCCTCGATGGTGCGATTATGACCACCGAGAATGACGAATACGTCTACCACGAGATGATCACGCACCCGGCCCTCCAGTTGACGGGGGCTCCGAAGCGGGTGCTCATTGTCGGCGGTGGAGATGGTGGGGCGGCCCGAGAGTGTTTACGCTATGACTCGCTCGAAGAAGTCGTCGTTGCCGAGATCGACGAAATGGTTGTCGATGTCTCAAAGGAGTTCCTACCGACTATCTCGTCGAGCTTTGGAGACAAGAGAACGACACTCGCGATTGGCGATGGCATTAAGTATGTCGCCGAGGCAGAGGCAGGCTCATTTGACGTCGTGATTGTAGATTCGACCGATCCAGTCGGACCAGCCGAAGGTCTTTTTTCTTACGATTTCTACCGGCACTGTCATCGTCTCTTGAGGGATGGTGGCGTGATCGTGGTTCAGAGTGAATCTCCGCGGTACAATGAGCAGGCGTTTGCTGGAGTCAACAAGTGCAATCGTGAGCTCTTTGGTGTTGATAAAGTATTTCCTTACCTTGCCTACGTACCGACATATCCCACCGGTATGTGGTCGTTCTCCATGGCAGTAAAAGGGGAGGCGAAGCCATCCGGATTAGACCGGGAAGCAATCGACGCTTT
>JAYYQC010000411.1:0-2278 GCA_036128675.1 Myxococcota bacterium
TCCCTTCGTTTATTGTGGGGAGTTGTCTTTTGAGAGCTGGGAAGGTGAAAAGCCAATTACTGTAATTTGGAGGCTCAAGGAGGAGGTTACAGAGCGGCTCTACAAAATGCTCGGTATTTCCACGTGATATTTAGAGCCTGCTAAGTCAGTCACCGGCAAGTGAAGGCAAAATTGCTCGTGGCGACGGGCAACTCTGCTCGGTTGATTTTCGTTTAGGTAACCAATAGCTAGTCGTAGAGGTGACACGAATCGAATTTTTTCGACTCACACTTCTGATCATTTTTACCGCGTTGTTATTTCTCGAATGCTAGGAAGTTACGACGTCAAAACTTACTCGCTATGTGAAATGTCATGGAATTTATTCTCCCTGTTGTAATGTTGCTACTTGGACTTGGTCTTGGTGCAGGGGTCTGCCGACTGATCTACCATGCAAAGATCCAGCATGTGGCTTCGACTGCGCGGAATGAGACGAACAGCGAAGTTGCGACGCTCAAGGTCAACTTGGAGAATCGCGAAAATGAAAACAAAAGTCTGAAGGTAGAGCTGGCGAACACTCAAAATGCTCACGACAAGCTCTTCGGTGAATACAACGAATTACGAGCAAAGGCAGTTCAGCTTCAGACCACCATCGAGCAAGAAAGACGGCAGTCGAAGGAAAAGCTCGAGCTACTGAATCAGGCTCAAGTAAAACTGTCAGATACTTTCAAAGCGCTTTCGGCCAATGCTTTGAAGGACAACAACGACGCTTTTCTTAAATTGGCCCAAGAGTCCCTGTCGAAGTTTCAGGAAGGTGCAAAGGGTGACCTTGAGAAACGGCAAATCGCTATAGACTCACTGGTCAAGCCAGTTGAAAAATCACTGAAGCAGGTTGATGAAAAACTGCAAGACATCGAGCGAAAAAGATTGGAAGCTTACTCGGGACTAATCGAACAGGTGAAAGGTCTCACTGAAACTCAGAAGGAGCTACGCTCCGAAACGTCGAACTTGGTCAAGGCACTTCGTCGGCCTGACGTGCGGGGAAGATGGGGTGAGATACAGCTTAAACGAGTCGTAGAAATGGCGGGAATGCTCGAGCACTGCGATTTTTTTCAACAACAAAGTGTGGCGACCGAAGAGGGCGTGCTCCGCCCTGATTTGTTGGTCAAGCTACCTGGCGGTAAAAACATTGTCGTTGACTCAAAAGTGCCGCTCAATTCATTTCTTGAAGGTATTGAATCTAACGATGATGAAACAAGGTTGGCGAGCCTCCGGGACCACGCAAGACTGGTGAGAAGTCACATTCAAAACCTGGGCAAGAAGTCGTATTTTGCTCAATTCGAACACGCGCCAGAGTTTGTTGTTCTTTTTCTGCCTGGCGAAGTATTTTTCAGTTCTGCACTCGAGCATGACCCGGCGCTTATTGAGATGGGTGTTGAACAGAACGTGATTATCGCAACGCCGACAACACTGATCGCATTGCTCAAGGCCGTAGCATACGGTTGGACTCAGGAAAGATTGGCGGAAAATGCCAAGGACATTAGCGAACTTGGTAAGGAGCTTTACTCGAGACTTTCTCAGATGGGCGACCACCTGGCGAAAGTAGGTAAGAGTCTTGAGAATGCAACAAAAGCGTATAACTCCGCAATCGGCTCATTGGAGTCGCGAGTTTTGGTGTCTGCAAGGAAGTTTGATGAGCTTCACGTCACTGTGTCGGATAAGGATCTTGACCCTTTGCCCGCGATCGAACAAATTCCACGTGCAATCCAAGCAACAGAATTACGCGGCCAAGACCAAAGCGACGAGACCGGAACTGAAAACTCCTCATGACGGGCAGGCGATTATCGGTAATCGGACTTGGCTATCTTGGAGCGTACGAAAGAAGCCGCGTGTCGAGTGAGTTATGGGGCCTCAGTAGAGTTGGATGATGATTTGAATTTAGGGGTTCGTTTTGTGATTGAAGTCGTTGCCGCGATAATTCAGCGAGATGAGAAATAATTTGTCGCGCGAAGGAAGACGGGAAAGCACCTCGAAGGGTTTTGGGAGTTTCCCGGGGGCAAAACAGAAGAAGGCGAAAGTCCTGAAAACTCCCTTCAACGGGAGCTTCAAGAGGAATTCGGAGTGACGGTCGAGGTTGGAGCTTTCCTCGGCGAAAATACCCACGATTACGGGTCCGCGATTATCAGGCTTAGGGCGTATCGCGTTGTCTCGTATGGAGATCTTAAGGAGTCAACCGATCACGATGCGATGGATTGGTGTACGTTGACTCAATTGAAACGACTGCAACTCGCTCCTGCCGATG
>JAYYQC010000412.1:0-10000 GCA_036128675.1 Myxococcota bacterium
TCTACAGAGTGAATATGGCTACGTTATTCTTAAATTGCACGAGCGGGAGACCGCGAAGAGTCGTGGAGATACCGCCCGTGATCCACAAGTCGTGGAAGAAGCGTTGATGTATGACCGACGGCGCGAACTCTTAATCGAAGAACTTGAACGCTTGAAAGAGCGATACCCGATTGAGCGCCGGCCGATGCCGGGCGCAGACGCTCAATGAGCATGAATTTTGAGGAGCACATTATGTTGAATCGTTGCGTTTTGCGTCTCTTTCTCGTTTTGGCAATGGTTGGCGTTACCACTCAAAGCCTGGCAGCGGAAGACTCATCGAAGGCCGCAAAGACACGCACTTTAATTGATAAGGTGGTCGCTGTCGTTGAAGGGGATGTGATCACGCTTCGGGCTTTGGAGACACTTGCGGCGGCTCCTCTTGCGGATATCGAGCGCTATCAGGACGCCAAAGAACGAGAAGCACGACGCAAGGCGATTCTACTCCAGGCGCTTGATTCAATGCTCAGCGAAAAAATGATTGAGATGGAAATTGAGGCCAATCCTGACCTTCTGGCGATCAATGAGCAAGATATCGAGCGCGCCATTGGTGAAGTGACTCGTATGAACCAAATTGACCGTGATCAGCTCCGGAAAGCGGTAGAAGCACAAGGTATTGGTTGGAGTGATTACCGTGACCAGCTGCGTTCGCAGCTTCAAAAGACTCGTCTAATTCAATTTCGGGTTCAGAGCAGAGTCCAGGTAACCGAGGATGATGTTCGCCGGACTTGCGTAGCCGATAAATTCCGTGAGGGACAAGGACAGGTCTGTGCATCCCATCTTTTATTGGCACTTCAAGAGTCGCGCTCGCAAAGTGAGACGATTGAACTTGCCAAATCCTTGAAGGCCAGGTGGAAAGACGGCGAGAGTTTTGCCTCACTTGTCGAAGCATTTTCAAATGACCGTTCCTCTGTCGACGGTTCTCTAGGTTGTTTTGGTCGTGGAGAGATGGTCGAGGAGTTTGAAGAGGCCGCTTTTGCTACGCGAGCTGGCACGGTCTCTAATCCGGTGGTTACAAGCTTTGGTGTCCACTTGATCTGGGTGAAATCTTTCGAAGAAGCGACCAATTCGGGCCCTACGTGTTCTGATAGTAGCGTGGCAGCATCTTACCGCGAGCCTGCTTATCAACGGGCAATGGAACAAGAAATGCAACGATGGATCGAAGAGCTCAAGGAACGTGCTTTTATCGACATCCGACTCTGAGTCATGAGCAAATCCACTCATTTAAATTCCAAGGGTGAAGTGCACATGGTGGATATCTCCGCCAAGGATGTCACCAAGCGGATGGCCCATGCTCGGTCATTTGTACGTCTTGGTGCCAAAGCTTGGGCGGCTGTTGAAGAAGACCAACTCCATAAAGGGGAACTATGGGCTACTGCACGCCTTGCCGGGATTATGGCGGCAAAGAAAACCGATAGCCTCATCCCATTGTGCCATAGCCTTGCGTTGTCGTCTGTCGACATTGATATGGCGCTGGTTGAGGGTGGAATTCAGATCGATGCCCAAGTTTTTACAGCAGCGCAAACTGGTGTGGAGATGGAAGCCATGACCGCAGTGAGCGTCTCTGCTCTTACGGTTTACGATATGCTGAAGTCTATCGAGCGCGGCATTGAGATAGGCTCCATTGTGTTGGTCGAAAAGCGGGGTGGTGCGCGTGGCGACTATCTTCGCGATTCGGAGACGTAATTTTTTAAGCTATCGATGAGGGCGGTCTCGGTCGGATTCGGTGCAATAATGGTTACGTTCATGCCCATTTGCTCACAGGCTCTTGCGGTGGTTCTTCCAATCACAGCGCAGGCCTCCACGTCGATGTTACTGTAGAGTCGTGTCCAAGCCTCCACTGCACTCGGACTAAAAAATACCGCTAGGTCGACACGTTTTGGAGCGCCGTTTTCAAGTGGGGCGGCATCTTGGGCTTCATAAACAAGAGGGCGTATGACATCGAAGCCCTCCTGGCTCAGTGAATCGCTCCATCCAATGCGGGCCTTGTTACCCCTAGGGGCAATGAGAGCGTCGTTCAGTTCGAGGAATTTGCGAATAATTTCTCCAAGACCAACGTCATTGCTCGGCGAAGCGAGGTGGTATTCGCTGCCCCGAAATCCAAGCTCTTTCGCGGTGTTGTACGTTTTTTCACCAATGGTGAAGATGTGGTCCCAGGCAGGTATTTGTGTGTTTGGGTAGGAGGTGTTTAAATACTGCTTGAAGGCATGGGTTGCCTCCATGCTAACCAGCGCCAGACTTCGACGTTTTGATGAAGTCACAAGGTTATCTAAATGCCTGTCCAACTCGGGGTTCAGATAACGAATTACAATGGTCGGTAAAGAATACACCTCAGCACCAAGTGCTTGGAGCGAGGTACTCAACGTGCGGCAGCGTTCAATGGGACGCGTTAATGCAAGCGAGAGCCCCCGAAGGGGATGAGAATTGGAGGACATGGATATGAAGATCTCAAATTTTCTTCTACGTATCCAGTGGAGTGTCTTACTCCTCGTATGTGTGAGCTTCGTAGCCTTCTCTTCGTTTGCCTACGATGATCTCGAAGATGAACCAGAAGTCTTCAAAACCTGGGATGCATACCTCAAAGCCCACCGATACGATTGCCCAGGGCCACTCGACACGCTTGATCCTCCTCGCGAGCTCAATATTGGGGGAAAGCGTTATCTTCACCGTGGTTACAAGCTGGAGGTTATAAACCCTGACGCTGACCGAAAGGTGATCATTGGGGCCTTCGGCGCATCAAAAGATGTGTCGAAAGGTACCAAGGCAAACATGCAAGAGATGGCAGATTGGTTTCGTGCGGAGGGCGTCGAGTGGGTCGTGGCCAACGGTGACCTTGCTCTAAGCGAATTTGACCTGGAACAAGTCTATGAAGTTCTCGCCAGCTTTCAGTTACCGACGCTTGTTATGCTGGGAAATAGCGACAGCCAGGGAAGTTGGGCGCGCCTCTATCGAGAACGGGCCGACAAATACCCATTTATTATCGACGGCTCGAATATTCGCCAAATCGCGGCCGACGATGTCGAGTTCTGGACGATGCCTGGCTACCACAATCGACGGTTTAGCCATCAAACCGGCGTGTGCATCTATAAAAAAGAGGATGTTGATACCATGCGGCGAAAGCTGAGACCTCATGGCGACGCCCCAATTATGTTGGTGTCTCACGGACCTCCTCAGGGAGACGGCCCAAATTCGATTGATGTAATACCCAACGGAAAAAATGTGGGTGACAGCGAGTTGACGCGATTGATTAAACGTCGGCGTCTTCCGCTTGGCCTCTTCAGTCATATCCTTGAAGCAGGCGGCCGTGCTGTCACAGAGGATTTCAAGACGCCGATACGCGAGAATACCTGGTCAAAGTCCATGCATATCAACGTTGGCAGTTTATCAGGTGACCCGTGGGGGATGCTTGATGGCACCAGCTCCTTTGGGATGGCTGCTATCATCGAAATCGGTCCCGATGGTGCGCGGTATAAATTTAAGCGGTTTAAGAGCCGCTTCTAAGTGCCACGCTTGTCTGAACTTTATCTTTAGTTCAGCGAGTACAAATCTTGGTACCGATGTTGAGTCGGCGTGTCGCAAAGTGTGGCCGAGGGTGTATCAGAACACCGAAACCCATCGGTTAATATCCTAAATTCTTCATTAAAAACAGTCGCCTTTATCTGGTGCCAGTTTTGCTTGGGTAGTCACCTCACACATTTAGGAGGGACTACATGAGTCTAGACCGTAAGCCAAAGGGCGTGTTTACCATCATCGAAGCCGACAACGTTGAACGCCCAATCTTTAGGCGGATTGGAACCGCATTTGTAAATCAAGACCACTCATTGAATGTCCTGCTTGATGCATCGCCCATCTCTGGAAAGTTACATATCCGTGAGCTGCCTCAAAAGCCTCAGCACTTTAGTACAGGGGGGCAGGGGTGATGTTTCAGGAGTTATTGCTCTTAGGCATTTTAGCAGCATCTCAGGCCCAACCGATCGAGCGCATCGACTTGAATAAGGCCAGCCTTGAAGAACTCGTACGTCTGCCAGGCCTTGGAGAAATCCGGGCGAGGGCGATCATTGATGAACGCACACGCCGCCCCTTTCGGAGGTTTGCCGAACTCTTGAGAATTCGCGGAATTGGTCGTAAACGCTTGAGAAAATGGATACCCTATCTGACAATTAGGCGCCCTTTAGATCAGGGGAGTGTTCAAGAGTCTGTGCCATAGGGAAATTGACGGCTTGACGCATCCGAGTCCAGGCGACAAGAAAGGCCACCATGGTAGCCCTCATTGACCTACTTATCGTTTTACTGCCGCTGATGTATGGCCTGGCGGCGGTTAATTACTTGATTTGGTTTGTGCGGCGGGATCCATTTGCAGCGAAATTCTCAACGCCGTGGATGTTGGGAACAGTTGGCATGCATGCGCTTTTCCTCCTGCTGAGGTCACTCCACTTCGCCCGTCATCCGATAGGTAATATGGCTGAATCACTCAGCGTAGTGGCTTTTGCTCTTGCCGCCGTCTACCTTTACGTCGAACAGGTTCAGCGTACCCGGACCACGGGAACGTTCATTTTACCCCTGGTACTTTGTCTCCAGTTAGCTTCGTCGGCACTGCTGCCGCACGCTGAGGTTGCTCCTGTTGAGCACCCCCTCTTGCGGTCATCACTCTTTGGTTTTCACGCGATCTTGGCTGTCATGGGACACTCGGCGTTCGCACTTGGCTTCGTTTATGGAGTCATGCACGTCATGCTTTATCGCGCGCTGAAAAGTGGCGAATTTGGTCTGGTGTTCGAGCGCTTACCGTCGCTTGATGTTCTCTCCGCGATGGTATTTCGCTCGACCTTTATTGGTTGGTTGGCACTGAGCGGCACAATCTTGGTAGGCGTATTGATGTCGGTCGAGCATTTCCCCAATTTTTATCAAGACCCGAAGTTTCTGACGACAATCCTTGTTTGGGTCGTCTATGGGGCGACGGTTGTTGCCTACGTTGGACTTAAGTGGCAAGGGACGCGCTCGGTCTACGGTTCGTTGGCAGGATTTGTGGTCGCAATGGTTGCATGGGCGGGATCATCTTTTATCTGGAACTCCTTCCATAGTTTCCTGGTGTAAGGTTGGCTAGGTTGTCATGGTAGCTGCATCGATGGGCATACATTTATTCGGGGCTAGCGTACACAGCGCGCCGTTGGATGTTTTAGAGCGTCTTGCGCTGAGTCCTGAACGCGAGGCTGTCCTGCGAGAGCGGTTGGGCCCCGATACCTTGATTTTATCTACCTGTAATCGAACGGAAATTTACATCGGCGATGCCGTTACTCAATCCCCGCAGGCACTACGGCATCTGATTTGCGATGCGTTGGGCGCTGAGCGTGGGGCACTTTTGAATCACCTCTACTCTAAATCAGGTGTGGATGGAATTCGACATCTCTACAGGGTTGCCTGTGGCTTAGATTCGGCTGTCTTGGGCGAAGCTCAGATCCTCGGGCAGGTTCGAGAAGCTTGGGATGCACTAAGAGAAAATGCTCAGCCATCGCCTGTATTCGAAAGAATTGTTTCGGGTGCGCTAAAAGTCGCTGCGTCGTCGCGTGAGCTCACGGAGATCGGAGCCGGCGCGGTGTCGGTAGCGTCGGCCTCGGTTCAACTCACACGACGGATTTTCTCAAACTTCGGTTCACATCGGGCCTTGGTGCTCGGGGCCGGCGCAACCGCCAAGCTAGCAGCCGAACACCTCGCGAAGCTTGGGCTAAAACAGATCTATATTTGTAATCGAAATGAAGAGAGAGGCCGCGCGCTTGCGCAAGCGATTCGCGGGCAGTTCGTACCATTGACGGAACTTGGCGGTGTTCTCGAGCAAGTCGATATCCTCGCAACAGCTGTCTCAACCGAACGGCCACTGGTCTCACGCTCGATGGTTGAAGAAGCTCTGCGCAAAGCGCGGCCACAGAGCTTCGTTGTGCTCGATATGGGCTTACCTCGAAATGTTGAAAACTCGGTCAACGAGCTACCCAACGTATTTTTATACGATGTTGGTGCTCTCAATCGAGTGGTAGACATCAATCTTTCGAAGCGTCGCTCAGAAATCCCAAGGGTTGAAGGCCTTATCGAAGAAGAGCTTTCACGGCTTCGGGAATGGAAATCGTCGGTAGCGATTGGGCCAATGATTGCAGAGATGCGTGGCCACGCTGATGCGATGCGGCGCGCGGAGATCGAGAAGATTGCTGAAGGCCTGAGCGCCGAAGAGCTGGAGCGGCTTGATAAAGTGACCCGATCGGTGATGAATAAATTGCTCCACGGCCCAACGATGGCCATGAAGGAATATGCCCGGCAAACCGAAGAGGGCATTGATGGTCTCACAAAGATGTCTAAATTCTATCTGTCCGATGAAGAATAATGGGCAGCGTAGCGCCTAAGGTATTGAATAATATCACGACTTTCGTATAGCGGCAGGCCATCGATAAAGAGGCAAGGGACCTGACTCTTGCCACCGACTTCGATCAGTTCGCGCCTAGCGTCGGGATCGCGTCGGGTGTCGCGAATTTCGAGTGTTAGCTGCAGGTCGACGAGAGCAGACATAACATATCGGCAAAATGGACACGCATCGTACTTGTAGAGGACAAGCTGCGGTGGGGTGCTTGGAAGATCATTCATGGTGTGAACTTTGCCACAGCCAGGAATGAGCTGACAACGTTGTATGAGAGTGTTGACCGGGCTTGGTGCCGCTCTCTATATAGGCGAGGCCTGAATAGGCGGGTCGTCGCTGATATTTCGATCCCTTACGCTTAGTCGAGGCATGAAATGGCGGTATCGGTGCTAGCTGAATCACAAGATGTTACATTTGCAGAGCAGGCGCGACATCTGCTTGCGCTTGCAAAGCCACGTCTTTCTTCGCTCGTCGTGTTTACCGCAGCCACTGGATTTGCGTTGGCTCCAGGAGAATCCTCGCTTTGGGTCGGACTCTTTACCACGATTGCAACCACGCTTCTTGTCGCCAGTGCGAATGCTTTCAACTGCTATCTCGAGCGCGAACAAGATGCTCGGATGCGACGAACGGAAGATCGCCCGTTTGCAACCGGTAAGATTTCGGTTCGTCTGGCTCTAGGGATTTATGGTTCGTTGGCTGCGTTGGCCGTGCCAAGCCTCGCTTATGTGGCCAATCCCCTGACCGCACTCTTTGGCGCGATTGCTTTCGTTACGTATGTTTGGATTTACACCCCGTTGAAGTACCGCAGCACCACCGCCTTATTTGTGGGCGCTATTCCTGGGGCTGCACCACCGCTGATGGGATACACCGCGGCGACCGGCCAGGCGGATGCCGTTGGGTGGCTCTTGTTTGCGGTGCTCTTTGTATGGCAGCTGCCACATTTCCTCGCGATCTCTATCTATCTCCGTGACGACTACGAGCGTGGCGGTATGAAGGTCTTCTCGATCGTTCACGGGTTCGACACGACCCGTGTCGCAATAGTCGTGACCTCCATCCTCTTGGTAGGGGTGGGACTTCTCACGGTACCTCTAGGCGTCATGTCTTTGACTTGGGGGTTGATTGGTACGCTACCTGGTCTCGCGCTGACATGGCTTTCATTACGAGGGTTTGTGAGTAAAGGAGGAGACCTCTGGGCTCGGAAGGTCTTTCTTGCGACGCTGCTCTACCTACCGATCTTTCTGAGCATTTGGGCAATTGGGAGTTAATACTGTGGCATCTGCACAGACCATAGAAATAGTTGATGGGGTTGATGAGGCTGAGGAATTACCTCGACTTGCCGTTCGCGGGATGCAGCTCTCCATCGACCATACAGTTATACTGGATGACCTCTTTTTTGAGGTGGCGCCGGGAGAAATCTTAGGCATCCTGGGACCTAACGGCTCTGGAAAGAGCTCGCTCCTGCGGTGCATCACCGGGATTTGGCAAGGTGATCGAGGTACTGTGTGGATGGATGGTGTAAGGGTTGATACCCATGACCGACGTCTTCGCGCCACATCCGGTGTTGTGTTTCAAGATCCGAGTCTTGATGACCATTTGACGGCGCATCAGAATCTCATTCTCGGTGCCGCGCTTTTTGGAATTACCGGTAAGGAAGCGAAGAATCGAGCTCAGGAGCTTCTCGAGTTTATGGAGCTCACCCATCGCGCGGAGGACCTAACTAAGACCTTTTCAGGTGGTATGCGTCGTCGGCTCGAACTTGCGCGCGCTTTGATTCATAGTCCCAAGATTCTCTTTCTTGACGAACCTTCGACCGGTTTGGACCCGGTAGCTTTTGATAAGCTTTGGCATCGCTTGGAGGCTCTTCGAAAGATTCAAGGTCTGACCATTGTTGTTGCAACCCATCGTGCGGATGAAGCAGAAAAGTGTGACAGACTCTTGGTGATGAACCGGGGTCATGTTGTCGCAAATGGCACACCAGCAGCGCTTCTCGGTGAAGATGCAGAACAGGTCATCGAGCTTCTCGCATATGACGCGGGCCGCGTTGAGGTTCTTCTTCGAGAAGAGCTCAAGTTAAATCCACGTCTCGTCGCCGACCGTGTTGAGGTCGAAGTCTCCGAAGCGCACCAATGGATTCCTCGGATAGTGGAAGCTTTTCCGCCCGAAACATTTCAGTCGGTCGCCCTTAGAAAGCCGTCGCTCAGCGATGCGTTCTTTAAGTTGACTGGCCGTGAGCTCACCGACGACGTTGAGGATGATGAAGGGGGCACCGAGTCATGATAGCTTCTTGGCGCTACGACCTCGCGACAGCCAACGTTTTATGGCGTCGCGACTTAATGAGATTTTTGAAGCAACCGTCCAGGATCATTGGCGCGATGGGACAGCCTCTCATCTTCTGGTTTGTCGTTGGTGCGGGACTCTCACCAAACTTTGAGATTGCGAATCTCGAGATGGATTACCAAGCGTACTTTTATCCGGGCGTCGTCTTAATGGTGCTGCTCTTTGCTGCAATTTTTTCCAGCATGAGCGTCATTGAGGACCGTCGCATCGGATTTTTACAATGCGTAATGGCTGGTCCGGGTTCTCGTATGTCTCTCGTTTTAGGAAAATGCCTTGGGTCTTCATCGGTTGCCATTATTCAGGCTTTGCTCTTTGTAGCGCTGGCTCCGGTGGCTGGGTTTTCGTTTTTGGATACCGACTGGCTATTGCTGGCTGTGACGATGATTTTGGCTTCGCTCGGTCTCACGTCTTTTGGTTTCCTGATGGCGTGGATCCTCAATAATGTTCAGGCTTATCACGCGATTCAGATGGTGCTTTTGGTACCGCTTTGGATGATATCGGGTGCGATGTTTCCGCCTCAGCCAGATTCGCCGGTCTTCAATGCGATGATGACCTATAATCCGATTGCCCATGCAGTAAGTACGGTGCGACACGCGATGTACTCAGGTGCTGCCCCGGAGGCAACGGTTGTCTCATCGCCGACGGTGGGCGTAGCGGTGTTGGCAGTCTTTGCGTTGGTATCTTTGATGGGAGCATCAAAGGTGTGCAGTGCTCGCCGCTGAGGGCGAGCATCCTTTGTCGATTTACTCGTCGGTGGCTTTTGGCTTAAGCCCTACGTGAGCATCGAATTCTTCTTGAACGATATTGGGATCGTCTGCGTTGAAACGGATGAGGTTCCGTAGGTGTTCAAGGTCATCGAGTGGTACGCCTGTGAATTCGACAGCCATACCATCGCCAGTGACTCTTGAAATCTTTCCGTGCACTTCGATTTTTATTTCTCGATTATCGAGAAAGACTTCAATCTTGCAGGGTGTTCCCTCCGGCAATCTACCGGTGCACGGGAAGTAGCATCCGTTGAGGCTCAGGTCTTGGGCAACTCCGGAAATGCTTGTTTTATCGTCTGAATTTACCTCGACTTCGAGATTGATGCGGACACGCGTAAATTCTCGTCGCTCATCGGCTGAAATTGTTTCACTCATAATCTTAGCTCTCCCGCTTTTCAGGACCTACACTAGCATCACACAACCCGTTGTGTCGGTCCAGAGTGAAGTGTTAGTTGCAGGGGAACTC
>JAYYQC010000413.1:0-10000 GCA_036128675.1 Myxococcota bacterium
GTTGAGATCTCTTGGTTTTAGGGGGAAGAAAAGATGGGCGTAGGTTTGTGGTTCTCATTGGGGCTTGCTTGGTTGGTGACGGCGGATGCTCCTGAGGAAAAAAGCCCCGAGACAAAAGCGCCGATCGCGGTCGAGGCGACTTCGAAGACACCGCAGGTTGAAGGTGCAATCGACGCTGCGCCGCCTGAGGTTCGTTTTGATGCACTCAAAGGATTTCGAACACCAGAGGACCGGGGTGGTCGACTCGTGGAAATTCCGATCGAAGGAACTATCGAGCTTGGTGTTGCTGCATTTGTTGAACGGATGGTCGGCATGGTTGAAAAGGACGACGTCGTCGTCGTTCGGATCAAGACGTTCGGTGGACGGGTCGATGGTGCAGTGCGTATTCGCGATGCGCTTCTCAGCAGTCCGGCACCGGTCGTCGTCTTCATCGACAGTCGAGCGATCAGTGCGGGTGCGTTAATCTCATTTGCTGGTGACACCATTTTAATGGGACGCGGTGCCTCCATTGGCGCGGCGACGCCTATCCAAGGAGGGGGACCCAATCAGGCCCCTCAGCCAACTTCTGAAAAAGTTGTCAGCTACATGCGGGCTGAGATGCGGGCCACAGCTGAGGCCAATGGGCGACGTGGGGATATCGCAGAGGCGATGGTCGATGCGACAATTGAAGTTCCTGGCATCAGCGATAAAGATAAACTTCTCACTCTGACGTCCAGTGAAGCTCTAAAGCACCGTGTTTCGGATGCTACTGTCGACCATTACGATGCGGCCCTGGAAAGCATGGGTCTGACAGGTCTTGTGCGCGAAAGTGGCGCGGAAGGGTGGGGGGAGCAGCTTGCACGCATTCTGACCGACCCTGCGGTTTCCTCATTGTTGATGACCTTCGGATTCTTAGGCTTACTTCTAGAACTATACACTCCGGGCTTCGGGGTGAGTGGGGCTATTGGGCTCAGCTGTCTGGCCGCGTTCTTTTTTGGGCAACACGCCGCTAATCTGGCCGGCCCGACGGAGTTTGTTCTCTTCATGACAGGCCTCGCACTGGTTGCAGCTGAGATATTTATCATCCCCGGTTTTGGTATCGCAGGGATTACCGGTGCCCTCTTTATGCTCTACGTTGTGGGTAAAGGTTTTTTAGACTTCGAAATTCCCTGGGAAGTTGCGTCTGACCTCGGTTATGTTGAAGAGGGAATGGAGGCTCTTGCAGTGCGAATAGGGATCCTGTTGGTTGTTTTCGCTCTCGCGACCTGGATGGTAGCACGCCGTCTGTCGACGACCCGCAGCTATGGCATGGTTGCGCACCCACCGACCTCTGAGGCACCCACGCGAAGCGGCCATACTGAAGCTGTTCAAGATCGCGTTGGTCGGACAGCGATCGCTCTGACTGATCTCCGTCCAAGTGGCTTTGTTGATATGGATGGGCAGCGGGTCGATGCGCTGAGTGAAGGCGATATGGTTCGCAAAGGACAAACGGTCGAAGTAATTCGTGACTTGGGCACCGAAGTTGTGGTTCGGTTGCAAGCGCAAAGCTAGATAGATTATGTCGGGCCAGGTCTCGACAAGGAGTGATTGGTTCGATGGAACTTGCAATGAGCATGGTGATCCCAGGGGTTTTAGCCCTGGTCTTTTTTCTTTATTTGGTCCCGGTCCAGCTCTGGATTCAGGCCCTGACGTCTGGAGCCTCGGTAGGCATTATTTCCTTGATTGGAATGCGCTTTCGTCGCGTTCCGCCATCTGTGATCGTCAAGGCCCGCATTATCGCCCACCAAGCGCGTATCACGGTGAACCTCAATCAGCTTGAATCGCACTATATGGCGGGTGGAAACGTTATGCTGGTCGTCCAGGCATTGGTGTCCGCGGATCGCGCAAATATTGAACTGAAATTTGACCGTGCGGCAGCGATTGACCTCGCTGGTCGTAACGTCCTCGAAGCGGTCAAAATGAGTGTTTTGCCACGGGTTATTACGACACCCAAAATTACCGCGATGGCAAAAGACGGTATTCAGGTGAGTGCCTTTGTGAAGGTTACCGTTCGAGCCAACCTCGATCGCTTGGTTGGTGGTGCGACCGAAGAGACTATTTTGGCCCGTGTCGGTGAAGGGGTTGTCACGACAATTGGTTCATCGACGAGCCATAAGGACGTCCTAGAGAACCCGGACTTCATCTCTCGCAACGTCCTCACGAAGGGCTTGGATGCGGGTACCGCTTTTGAAATCCAGTCGATCGACATTGCCGACGTCGATGTTGGACAGAACATCGGTGCGAAGCTCCAAATCGAGCAGGCAGAAGCCGATAAGCAGATTGCCCAGGCGAAAGCAGAATCGCGTCGAGCACTCGCGGTAGCGGAAGAGCAAGAGATGCTTGCGCAGATCAATCGTATGCGTTCGAAAGTTGTTGAAGCAGAAGCGATGGTACCCATGGCTCTCTCCGAGGCACTTAAGAGCGGTAATCTTGGCGCTTTAGATTATTATCAGCTGAAGAATGTCATTGCCGATACCGACATGCGTTCGTCGATCGGTGAAGGACTGAACCCACGCGACGGCAACGATGAAAGCTAAGAAGCCGATTCCACCGCATTGGATTTCGTTGATCCGGCAGGGCGACCGTAGAGCAATTGCGTGGGCGTTGGTTCTTGAAGAGCGTGGCGGTCTTCGTGGCGCTCGACGCACTGGAGCGCCTAGCCGAAAAACTTCAATAAAAGCGGAAGATTAGGCGTATTAATGGGGGATTTGATTGAAAACCTCATTACGCTCGTGCTCTGGATTGTCGCGTCGTATTATCTCCGCTCCAAGCGCAACAAGGCCGAGCCTCAGCCGAAGCCTAAGCCGAAAGAGCAGCAGGGCCCTATTGCCGCGAAGTCTCGTCGAACCGAGAGAGACCCTCTTGAGGAGTCGGCGCGTCGAAAGCCCAAATATCCCAGTAGCCTTGATGACCTAAGTGAAGCGGAGTTTCAGGTCTGGGAGAGTCGTCTACTTCAATTTGCTGAAGAGTCGGGGATGATCGAGGACGAAGACGGTTGGGAAGTGCCGTGGTCGGGCTACCGTTATTACGATTTCGATGAACTCTTTGAGCTTTATGTTCACCGCGAGGGTAAACCTTTGGTGCCGCCGGCTAAGCTGGTCCTGGTAGAGGGCCCATCAGGCGAGCAGGTTCCGGTGCTCGTGCCTAACGACGAGGAGCCGGAGGCTGTAGCAGAAGCCAGGGAAACCGAGGTTGTCCGACCAGTTGCGGTCGACACGGCCCCGTCTTCGGAAGAAGAGACTCAATCTGAAGAGATCGCTGCGGCTCCGGTCATTCATTTACCCTCCCCTGCCAGTTACCGGCCTTCGTTATCAAGTTCTGAGACCAAGGCTCCTGAGATGGCGTCTCTGCGCTCCAAAAGGGCCGGGAAATTCTCAACCGATGACCGGCACGCGTTGGTTGCAGGCTTGATTTTGAGTCAGGCGGGAATTTTTCGCAGGCGTCAGCGCTCGCGTTTGTGATTTTTGAACCTAAAACTAGGCAGTTGGGCTCACCTATACTACCCTCAATTAGACATGGGAGATTCTCAACGTACGCATCGTAACCATGCGGCTTCACTTGGCTATACGCTTTTCGAGTTGAACTTAGCGTTGGCTATTTTGACAGTCGCGATACTCACCAGCATCTATATGGTGAGAAACTCCGCGACGTTTGTTCGCGCAAGCGGAGATCTAACCCTCGCCAGTCAGCTCGTGGATAGCGTGATGGATGAGGCTCACGTCTCCGATATCTTCGACCTCGTTGGGCTATCTGAGCCGCGTTTCTTCAACTTTTATGGTGCTGAAGTGAGCGAACGAGAGGATGGGGCGAAATACATTGCACAAACCAATGGCACCCTTAGGGGCTCCTACCTGGAGTTAAGCGTTACCGTCGCTTGGTTTAGAGATGGCTCCCCCGCGCCAGATGACATCAATCAAGAGGGCATCGGCATCAAGCGCGTATCGATGGCCGGAAGGGTCATCGCGAGATGAGGGTGCTGAAGCAGAGTGCACGCGGTTACACCTTAATCGAGTTGATGCTCGTCATGGGGCTACTTGGCATCGTTTTGACGACGATTGGTTTAATGGTTCGGCAAGGTTACCAGCTCCACTACGTCCAGCTCGATCGTTTGGAAGCCCATCAAAATGGTCGTATCGCTCTCGACTTTATTAAAAAAAGCCTGCGCGAGGCGGCTTGGGGTGGTTCGAATAGTCTCAACCATCGCGGGACTATTGTCGTGGGGGGGTGCTTTGATGACTCGCTTAATGACAGCAAAGTTTGCAACAACGTGGATGAGGGAAGTGACCGAATTCGCGTCTACCGCGGGTTAGCAGAACCGCATGTTTTCCGACAGCCACATAATTCTAAGGATGGTGGTCTAGGCATTGCAGTCGGCGCGATTGATCAAACTGACCCAATGGCAGCTGTCTCGCTGAACGGACAGCTTGGTCTCATCTCGGGTAAATGCGCGGGCATGCCTGGCATCTTTGGAACAAGTGCGGTGACAATCAGTGGCGACAGCAGTGGGGGCGGTTTTCATCATCGCTTCTCGGTAAGCCCCTTTGGTGGCGGGTCTGGACAACTGGCCTGTCCTGGAGGTTTCACAGATTTTCGTTTCGGCCGAGCGCAAGCGATCGATTTATTCATTGATCGCAGCGATGAGATACGTGGTCCTGTTTTACGTATTCGCTACGATGGGGGCATAGCCGAGGAGGATGGCGAAGGCATTGGTTTTGAAATCGCTGGCGGCATTGAGAATCTTCAAATTCAGTATGGAATCGATTCATCCGATCCAGCCGATAACATCACCGATACCTGGTGCAATGATCCTTTCGCTGTACTTAGCGAGTGTAATTTGGGCTTTGGTGAGGAGGAAAACCTCGCGAGGGTGATTGCTGCTCGGGTCGAAATCGTCGCCCGTAATGTCACACAGCGTACCTCGATGATGGGCGATCTAGATACGTCGATTGAGATCCAGGATTCCGAAATCGAGGATGTCGACGATGGGTTCCAAAGGTATATTTACCGTGCAACTGTGGCTCTAAGGAACAAGCGGTTATGACCAAATCACCAAGTCGGATCGGTAAGCAAAGGGAGCGAGGATACGCTTTGGTCCTCTCTTTGTTCGTGATGATGACCCTGTTCGGGTTGGGTTTTGTCGTTTTAAGCAACACGACCAGCGATCTAAAAGAAGTAGGTGCGATCCGGAGTCATTCGTCCGCGACTGCAATAGCCGAAGCAGGGATTGCTTGGGGAATCGATTACATGTCGCGAACCTGGGATTTCGAGGCAGTGGGGAATTTCAATGGTCCTCTGTCTACCTTTCAACCCATGAATTCCCATAGCTCCGATAAGATCTGTCCATCTGGATATATAAAAGAGCCGGCCGAGTGTTTTCCTGAGTCAATCGCTGAGTGGCTACGTGTTGTTCCGCAACCGGGCGGTTCTCTCGACCCGGCATTGGTACCACCTGAGGAGAGCAGCTTTAGTAGTGAGCAGCTCGCGATGAGCTTTGGTGGCGGTTCTTACCGTGTCGCAATTCACGATGATGACGATGGCGATAATGACCCCTTAATCGATAGTAATGGTATTATCTTGATACGTTCGTATGCCGTGACGTTGGGCGGCACTCGCATGATGTTGGAAGTTGCGGTGGGTGAGGGATGCCGAGAATGAGACGACCTACTAATCGCATAGTGTTTTCTTTAGGTCTCGCGCTTCTTCTGTGTCTTGTAGCTCCGATGGCCCTTGGATCTGCGTTTGCAGTTGAGCAGCGAACCTATGTGGAAGACTTTCAAACAAAAGACTTTCGCGATGTTGAGGCCTGCTCCAAACCGGGTGAATTACAGCCAGGCTGTGACTCTCATGCCGGCTGGGGACGTGGTAGACTTACACTTCCCAAGGTCAGCGGCAATGTCGACCGAGGAACCTATAATCGGATGCCTCAAAGTCGGGTTGTAACCAATCGACTGCTTCCTGTTATCAAGCCTACTCAGTTGGTTATGGGAGATTTCTCGAATCGGTATTTGGATGGCGACGACGCGAAGAAGGCAGATGATGCCATTGCACTGATCGATCCGGGTAGCTCATGCCATCTGCACTTTCTAAAGAATCTTGGCCATACAACTTCGGGTGGTCACCGCGGTTGGATGGCCGGCTATCAAGATGCGCCCAGTACATACGATGAATACAAAGTGACGGGTCGATTCACCGGTTGTGTCGCAGACACCTCAAATAAGCTCACCGGCACCGTCAATGGCGCAGCGATGGCTGCAGGTGATTTCAACAATGACGGTTGGTTGGATGTCATTTACTTTCGGTCGTCCAATCGAAACCGCATCGGGAATTTAACGCGCGCCTACTTCATTAAAAATCTAGGTAGCCTCACATCAAACGATGTTCCTACGTTTGGGACTGTAGAGATTCCGAGCGGGTCTCCGATACGAACTGCTGAGCTCTCGTGGCACCTCACCGCCGATGTTGTCGAAGTCATCGATTGGGATGAGGATGGTCGGGATGATCTCCTCTTTGCCTCGTCGACCGCCAGCGGTGTTCGCGTTTTGTTATTTCGACAGAAGGCAGCGCAATCATCTGACTCGGACCTTTTCCTAGAACCGGATGTGTTGGTCGACGCGCCATTGACGACCGCATTTTTTGGAAGTGATATCGCACGAAGTGGTTCAGGGGCTCGAGATGATGACGCGTGTTCGCCTGGCGAAGCAGCGAGAAATGGCACATCGAGAGATGCACGTCGTGGGGCAACCGCAATTGCTGCGGCTGACTTCAACGACGACGGTCGCAAGGACATCGTATTAGGAGGACTCAATAATCAACACCTCCTCTATTTGCATCAGGATCAAAACGGCACCTTTGAATCATCGGTCATCAATTTTGACCCTGGCGGGGTTGTTTATCTTGGCGCGACAGACTTCCTTAACTCGGGTGTTGAGACTGGCATAGATCTTTTGATCGGGCGGAGTGGACTTGGTTGCCAAGGTGATCCCGCCACGAGCTCTGCTGGCATGTGGCTCTACCGGAATCTAGGTTCCAATGCTGCGGTGGAAGAGAATCGATTTGTGACGAACAGTGTTCCACTCTCACCCCTATCTGAGCACCTCGATTTCGCTGCGATTGGTGAGCTTGATTATGATGAGGATGGTTTTGCCGATTTCATTGCAGGTAGTAATGCGCGCTGGGGCTCTTACTACTACGGCTTTACGAATTCGTGGTTGGGTCTTTATGAGACTGAAGGGGCAGCGGTCTCAAAAGCGATTGATGACTTTGATGCTTCAAGCATGTCCATTGTGGAAGTGATGTTCGAAGATGCAGCGGTCTCCGGTTATTCGCAGGATACCCTGCGGCAACTTGAGTTCTATGTCAGCAACAACGGCCTCGCTTGGGAGAAACTCCAGGACGATGAGCTTCCTGATTCGTTAAGGCCTTCAACTATCCCTACTCAGGTTCCCCATAAGTTCACCCATTTTGGCGGCGATCTTCGGTGGGCGGTGCGATTGAGGGCTGAGCCAGGTCGATTCGTGGGCGCGGCGGCGAAAGCCGCAGCCGAAGAACGGGGTTATGAAGTTACTGCTACACCGCCAGTGATTACCTCTCTCCGGTTTCAGGTGACTGCAGTGAGCTCGAGTTACTATTCCCGCTCCGCTCTAGCGTCTGGCGAAGTCTGTGCTTCAGGTGTCGGAGGGTGCGCGAATCCACGCGAGTATATTTTTTCATCTTCATTTTCGTTTCCGGGATTCAGAGGCTTCTTACGCGCTTTCGACGTCACTGACCTTGATGATGCGGGTGTTAGTAGTGCGATTAACCCGGGTCCGAACAATGACCATTTAACGCTGGCATGGGAGGCCGGTGACAAACTGAAGGCACGCGGTGGTTCCAACCGGAAAATTTACACTGCCTCGAAATCAGACTCAGGTCGAGCCAATCAGTTGCGTTCACTCACACCTACTGAACCAGAAGCAGCAACATGGTTAGGATTGGATGATGCGGTGGCAGCAGAAGAATTGTTAAATTGGACGCGGGGACCGATGGATGATCCCTTTGGCTGGATCATGAAAGATGTTGGGCACTCCTCTCCGGTCTTCGTCGGTGCGCCCGTTGAGGATGAGAGATACGCCGCTTATGAGGAGGACGGTTACGCGAGCTTCAAGACCACCCGCGCCAACCGACGCCCGACTGTCGACGTCGGGGGTAATGCAGGCGGACTCCACGCTTTTGATGCCTCGAGTGGAGAAGAGCGGTGGATGTTTGTTCCGCAGAATCTCATTTCGAAGCTTCCGTCGCAACGAACCGAAGCCGGGTTATACGCGCACCAATATTTCGTCGATGGAGATCTGACGGTAGCGGATGTTTTTGACTCGACGACGTCGAAGTGGAGAACCGTGGCTGTGGTGGGCCAAGCCAAAGGGGTCTCAAGTGGAGGCGATAACCATTATTTCGCACTAGACGTAACCGATCCCGAGGGGATGGTACCGCTCTGGGAGTTCAGTGACACCCTTGAGAACCGCGGTGCGGCTTGCCTCGGCGCAAGAACTCGGGTTGAGGCTGTCTGTGAAGAGAATCCGACCTGCAACGACTCATGCAATCAAGCCGATAGGGTCTTTGACCAACAACTCGGCTCTAATCTCGGCGATGCGGTGATGATCAATGCGTATCAGTCGCTTGTATCCACCAATTGGGACAGCCGGAGTGAAAGCGGGACGACGTACATCACACCAAGCGCCAATAGCAACGTTTGCAATCTGCCTTCTGGGGGGGGAGAGCCAAGTCTCAATACGGCCTTATCGCAGGGATGTCTCTTTTCTGAGTACCGTTTCAATATTTACCAGCCCAGTGAAGGGGGCTTTTCTGTCTATGTTCGAGCGAAGCTCACAAGCTCAACCCCCGGCGGCTATTATCTTGGCTTTAGTGAAGAGGATTCTGAGACAACACTGACCAATGCGGAGCTAGTTCAAGATTCGATTGCATCTACGACTGAATGGGCGTGGGTGAAATCAAATACCATCGTTCGTCTCGGTCAAGGTATGGTGACCCTTCGGGTCTTTCCGAATAATCGTAATGTCGCAATTAGCTCTGTTGTGTTGGTGCCTCGCCAAGATCTCGTTACGCCGACGTTGAGCTCTTACGGTGCTAAGTGCTTACCCGTCTGTGAGCCCCCCGCCTGCGAAACACGTGAAGTTGAAATTAACCCGGGTGATGCGGTTGATGAATGTGGTGGTCAGCAGTGCTGTGCTTTTGATGATGAAGCGAATCTCAAGGGCGGCAATTTTTGCCGACCATTGGATACCGCTTGTGCGTCGAGTCGCCCCGACCCAGCGATGGGAGAGTCTTGGTCTAAGCCCACCATTGCCAGGGTTTCGATAGGGAATGAGCCGAAATGGGTCGCATTTATGGGTAGCGGGTACGATAATCTAGGGTCTGCGAATGTCGGGCGGACACTGTATGCATTGGACATTATGACTGGTGAGTTGATCCAAAGCTGGACCTTACCTGATGAGGATGCGACCCAAGCTGAGTTCTCCGCCGAAAATCCGACCGTCGATATTTCTAACTCTCTTCCAGGTTCTCCATCCCTGGTGGACCTCGACGATGATGGGCTGGTGGATCGCCTCTCCATTGGAGATCTCGAAGGGAAGCTTTGGAAATTGGTGCTTGATGGCCCGGGACGCCAGTCGCCGAGTACTTGGAAGTTATGCACCCTCTTCGATGCCGGTGACAGCAATGACAATGGGATCCGTCAATGGGCTCCCATTGTGACAAAGCCAGGCATCGCGGTCTTGGATGGCTCGTCGAGGCAGCCCAACATTTATTTTGGTACGGGTGCGGATGACCGAGCACCGGATGATGTTATTTATAGATTCTACTCAGTCCGAGACGATGATGCGGTTGGCGAATGTCGCTCGCAACCAAAAACCGAGGATGATCTGCGGTTTGGGCGTTCGCGTGATGGCGGGAAATATGAGTGGGTTTTGGGTGATGGGCTCGACAA
>JAYYQC010000414.1:0-11116 GCA_036128675.1 Myxococcota bacterium
CGCCAAAATGCCCAAGGAACCGCTTGAGGACGACGATTCTGAAGGAGAGGTTGGCGAACGTTACTGGAGTGATCCATTGGTCGTCGATGGTAAAGTGATTTATTTCGCATCACTCTACGGCAAAATAGATGTCGTTGACCCGAGAGAAAGTACCGCTCAAAGAACGGCGACGTCATCTCCATCGAAAATATATGGGCTCGCGCTCCGACGCATCCGGACAGAAGCTGGTGAATGGTTAGCCCCTGGGGACTCAGTATTTGAGGAAGGGTCGTTTATCGGTACGGAAGCGAAAATCCGCAGGAGTGTACTGGTCCGCGGTAAGAGACAAGGGGGCTGGACGCGATATGAAAATCCGCAAATCCTGAGGGAAACCGGCAAGGGCCTTTTCTTTCAGCGCTTCAGTGACAGCACAGAAGAAGGTCCTCAGTTGACCTATCTAGGTGGTCGGCCCGAAGCATCGATGTGTGTCATTCGCTGGCGGGAGGTGCCGTTATGACCAGACAACAACGCGGTTTTACGCTGATGGAAGTAAGTCTGGTGGTCGGTCTCATCACGACGATTGCCTATTTATCATACGGAAGTCTACGAGAAGTCCGGCGTGGCTTTATGATAGATTCCGCGGCGCGCGAGTTTACTGCGACGCTCTCGATAGCGAGAAGTGAAGCAATTCGAAATGGAAATCCGGTGATTGTTGCGTTTGGTTCCCGGCACATGACGCCATTCTTCGACCTTGATGGTAACGATTCGTTTAGTGAAGGTACCGACCGACGTTTACGCCCAGCGCCCGAGATGCCTCTTTTCCTGAAGCTCGAAGCCTTAGAAGGCGAAAATATCGTCCGCTTTAACAGCCAGGGCTACTCGGTGGATAAGTTCGGTCGCCCTATCGAAGTCAACGTCGCCGTCTACGATAATTCACCTCGGTACCGGTCGATGAAACGACACAAGGTCGATGTCCTGGTCTCGGGGGCGGTTCGGGTTGTCGCTCTCCCTGATTGACCCCTCTCCTCGAGCACGTGTAAGCTTTCTCAATGGCAAACGACAGTGTCGAGCAAACCTTTGCAGCTCTTGTTGAGTTTATCGCGAATAAGTTTTTGCGCGGTGAGGTGAATGTCGCCGACCTCATTGGGTTAGATGACCAGGAAATCGAGACAATTTTCCTGATGGGGCACTATCTTTACAACTATGGCAAGTACGAAGCGGCATTGAATGTTTTCAGCGTACTCACACTTTATAAGCCCTTTGTTAGTCGGTTTTGGCGGGCTGCGGGCGCAGCGAATCAGGCACTTAAGAAGTATGTCGAGGCTGTAGCTGCTTACGATATGGCGCTTACCACCAATACCAGCGATGTGATAAGCTATACCTACCGTGGAGAGTCCAAGCTAAGTCTCGGACAGGCCGACGCGGGCGTTGATGATCTCAAGATGGCTGTCGAAGTCGGAAAAAATCAGCCGTTTTATAAACAATGGGTCGACCGATCGCGTACGCTATTAAGTGTTCGTCAGATTTCAACTGAGTAAGAGTCGCAAAAGGGGGGGCAATGGTAGGGCCAAAAGATATTCAAAACCGGCCACTTCCAGGTCAGTTTCAACGCCCGACGACTACACAGACGCCTTCAACTGGGAAAAAGTCGCCCGCTGGACAAGCCCACGATGCTGCGAGGGTTGCTCAAGGAGCGGGCTTTGTACGTCAGGGCGTCCAAAAAAAGAGAGCTGGAGACGCAAGTGATCCACTCAGCGGACAACTGGTCTTGCCTGAAAGCGAATTAGACCTAGACGCACAATCCATGGCTGCCCTCAAATCCTGCTTGGAGCGGACCGAAGGCATGGCAGCTCAACTAGGCGGCCTTCAAGGCAGCAACTCAAGCGATGGTCCGCAGAGCCTCTGTGAATCCCTTGTTGGTTTTACCCCGGACAATCAGATTCGACTCGAAGCTCTCTCTCAGCGAGAAGGAGAGCCGGCACCTGAGGGGATGGAGGAGGCCCTGCGTTCTGCGCTGAGAGCTCTGGGAGAAGATCCAGGCTCGGGGGCCTCGATTGCGGAGTTATTGGTACAGCTCTCGGCAAAAGTTGCTGGCTTGCCGCCGGATGCTTCTGGTGATGTGATCACGGCTGCTCGAACTCTATGCAAAAAAGCTAACCAATCAGTGGGGCAAGCGCAAAAGATGATTAACGGGATAGATCAACAGCTGAGTGTACACCGAACTTTCGTATTTCGCCGCTGATCGATAACCGCAACTCCTCAACGCTGAGTTGCTTCCTAGATTCGTAAATTTGCCTTCGGGCACGAAGTTTTAAACCTTTAAAATATTTGGAGAAATCTATGGTTTCCACCCCAATCAGTGGCAATGCAGGTGCCCGTCCCGTCGCAACCAGCGAAGTTCAAACCCTCAATGACCAAATTTCAAATCTTAACCTTGAAATTCAACGGCTTATCCAGCAGTCGACGATGATCCGTGACCAAATCGGTGGTCTCCGAGATGCGATCAAGGCAGAGCGAAACAATCGTCCGCAACATCCGGGCGCAGATGCCTCAGACAAGGCCGTGTCTGAGTATCGGAGCGCTTTAGAAGCCAGTGACGCGCGTATAGCGGGCTTCGAGGATCAGATCACCAAGCTCAACGATCAAATCGAAAAGCTTTTCCAAGATGTGGGCAAGGCGGAGGAACGAATTCGCGCTCTTGAATCTCAGAAGGGCAGTGCGGCAGCACGTGACGCAGAGCGTATGCGCCAAGATTTGGACCGTGCGAAAGAGGAACTCAGTGCAGCCGCTGATCCAGAAGATGAAGCTGAGACTTCGGCTATCAAGTCCGAACAATTTAAGCTTCAGCTTAAGAAGATTGACCGAATGATCGCGGCTGAAGGTCCAGATTTCAAGGTAGCGGTAAAAGCTTTCGCGCTCATGCTCGATCGCTCAGTTGTCGACGGCGCTGATGGAGGCGCAGTCAACAAAGCGACCGGTTTTGGTGTGATGAATGCCGGTCGAAGCCTCCCGCTTAACGAACCCAAATAATCGAATTTTACAACTTACATTTCAGGAGTTTTCAATGACTAACATCGGCAATATCCCAGGCGTTAACCCAGCTCTCACAAATCTTGGCCAGGAACCAGCAGCGACACCTGCCGCTGGCACTACAGCCAACGTTCCGGTTGATGGCTTTGACCTCAGCGGCCAAGGCATCGAACGTGTTTTGGTAGATCTGGGCATCGCGGCTACAGACCCTAACTTTTCGCTCGACCGGTATCCTGCGTCGGCTCGAGCTGAACTGAGCTCAATTTCGAGCGCACTCAGTTCAGGTGATACCGATCAGGTACAAAGCCAGTTTGCGAACTTCATTCGTTCAAACAACGTCCATCAGTATCAGGATGTGAATGCTTTGGTGCAGCAAGTTCTTCGCGAATCGTATATGCAAAACACCGAGGACCTACGGCACTACGCTGAGAAAGTTCGCTCGTTCAATGACCAGAAAGCCCTCATTCGCGATTACCTAAGTGAACTGCGCCAGCACAGCACGGAATCACGTGAAGCAGCCATCGCCGGTGGTACCACGGGTGACGACCTCGAAACGGCTGGTCTCAGCAGCGGGTTTTCCTTTGGTGTTAATGGAGAAAATGAGGCGGCGGCACAGGCTCTTGGATTAACCGGTGGCCTCGAAGGTGCAGATACTATTCAAGGCCTCGATGACCTAATCGCAAAGTGGGAAGATAAGCTCAATACGATTGGTGATGATGCCCAGCTGGCCAATGTTGACCTTCAAAATATGCTTCAGAAGCAGCAGCAGACCTTGCAGATGATGTCGAACATTTCGAAAGCACTGCATGATACAGCTATGGCGATTATCCGTAAGATTGGCGGTTAATTCGTAGTTTAAATAACGAAGCCCCGGCTCAAAGGTTTAGCCTTTGGCCCGGGGTTTTCTTACTTGGAGCGATTATGGCGGTTGATAAAATTGATCCTCAACTACAGAGCATCATTTCAGATGCTCAGCTGCGGTCGCAAAAGAGTGCCAATAAAGATGAGCAAGTCGATGCGGCTCGTAAAGCGGCTGAAAAACGTCAGGCAGAGAAGAAGCGTCAACTCGATGCAGAACGAAGTCGCGAGTCCTTCACCCGCGCTCCGCAAGACAAATCCAGCGCTTCGAAGTTGATTCAGTCAAAGAGTTCGGGTCAAGCAACCTCGGCTTTGAACGCATGGAAAAGTGTAACAAGCGGGAGCGGGTTTTCACTGTCCAACGCTCAGACAAAGATTTTAGAGAATCAAGTACATCAAGATCCCGGTAAGGCAGCGGCTGCAACCGAAGCATTCGCACAGCTCGCTGGAAAAGAGACGTTTGCGCAATCGGTTACCAGTCGCGATCAGATGTTCAACCTACAGCGTTCTCTTCTTGAGAAACCTCAGGTAGCCCCAGCCGCTGAAAAGTTACTCGATTCACAATTCATGCAATCACCAGAGGCAGATAATCGAACGAAGACTTCGTTTCTTAAGATGGCGCTTAATCAAGCAGCGAAAGGTGGTACCGACGTCTCGGTCGGAGGCCTCAAACATGCTGCCGCGATGATGGGCAAGCTTGTTGAATCTGGTGTTGGTTCTTTAGGGCAACGCTCTGCACTTTCGATGGTAGAACGTCGGCCGACAGATACCGGCGCGATGGAGCGTGTTGCGGGTTTTCCTGCCTCAGCAGAAGTGGGGGCACAGTCTAAGGCTGTCAAAACAAAAGCGACCGCGCTTTTGGCGAAGGCTAATGGTGATGCCAACGTTGCGGAGGGGTTCAAATCACTCGTTGCTTCAGAGGGGTTCAAAGTTCAGACCTCCGCAAACCAGTCTAAGATGTTCTCGGCTATTGGTTCGGCAAAGACTCAAGATTATCGAGCAATGACAGATCTAACATTGGACGCGATTCGAAGCCCTGAGTTTCCGAAGAGATCTGCAGATGTGGGCACTTGGCTAAAGACTGCGGCTCAACGCGTTTCCTCTGAAGGTCTCGAGGGCGCTCGCTCTTTACCCAGCCGGCCTCTCAGTCGGGGCGGGATGCCACAGCCACCAAAGTTGGTTGATATGACAGGGCTCGAAGGTGATGAACTTCAGCAAGCACGTTCCCAGAACCGTGCTCTGGTTATTCAATATTACACCGGTGTTCAGCGGCATTTGGACAAGCAGGCACAGGGAATTGAAACAGCTAAATTTGCCGAGGATATTCATAGCTTTACCCAGAGTTTGAAAGCACCTCTGGATATAGAGATGTCTGCCTTGACGCCTGAGGAACAAGCGTTTGTCACCGAACGTCGTGAGTCGGTTCTTAAGCGATTTGACGAAGTGAAGAAGCTTCACCGTCAACGGTCGAGAGAGCTGCGGGGGCAACGGCGGCCAGCGGCGGAACGGATGCCTGCTCAGGAAAAGGTCAGCGCCTCTCCCCGTTACTTCACAATCGACGGCGGACGTCAAAATGTGGCGTCGCTCTTTAAGAAGGATGCAGCACCCGCCACTCTCGGACTTGAGGGTGGGGATTGGCTCGGTGATGTGGTGCGACAAGCGGTCGGGCGAGGCGGAAGCGGTGCCTTAACTCAAGAGAGTATAGAAGAGGTTGCGAAGTCGGTGGCTTCTCGGGTTGCAAATGAAGTGATCGATTCTCTTACCAAATCGATGGGCACTATGCCCGATCGTAGGCCTGGCGTTCAGAAGGATTCTCTCGGAGTGCCTCGGGCGATGGACCAAGAATTGAGCGGCCCGGTTTCGCCCGTGAAGCCAAAGGCGATGCCCGGTTCCCAAGGACTGAAGCCCGCACTCGAAGTCAGAGGCGTGAATGAACTCTTTCAGTCGAGTTGGAAGGGACTTTCCAGAGCTGAGATGGCAATGCTTCGCAATTTAGGATGGGACCAATCTAGTTGGGATAATAAGGCTTCTCCTCAGAGCAAATGGCCTGCCGCGATGTTTACCCCTTTTGCGGCACTCTCGTTGATTCAGCGTGAAGCCGTCGAAAAGCTGGGAATCTCAAAGGACGCTTGGAACAAGAGAGTGGAGGCGTTCACAAGTGGGCGCAATGCATAGCAGAACGTCGGCGTTTTTACCGAGGGACTTGTTGGTTTAGCTTCAAGAGCAATTCTGCGCGTTGTACCCAAGCACCAAATTGGGGCGCGTCAGCCCCTAACTGAATGACAATTTGTAGGTCGTGAAGACCAGCGTCGCGGTTGCGTGCGAGAAGCTGGCTCTCGCCCCGATAGACATAACTCACCACATCAAATTCATCATTGGCAATGGCCATGTCATAGGCGGCTATAGCTTCTTGGTAGTCTTTGAGTTGCTGGTTCACCGCCCCCAACGCTCGCCAATAATGTGCGGTGTACGGAGCATACGCGGTAAGCCCCGTAAAGATGTCTTTAGCCGCATCGTATTTGCCGTAAGTGAAAAAGTTGAAGCCTAGCGCATAGATCATCTCCATCTCATCATCACTGATACCTTCGAGCTCTTGCAGCGTGATGAGCCCATTCATGAATCCGTGAATCATAAACTCGAGATAATTGGCGGCGGTCGCCTCGATTTCTCCGAACTGTCCCATATGAGAAGTATAGAAGTAACTCGCTGGACGAGGCTAGACCTAAGCTGAAGGCCTATCGGTTTTCACGCGGATGAGCCGGGGTACCTCGACGGTTCCTGTTAAAATGTCGTGCCAGCTGCGGTGCATGGGATCGATAAGAACCCACAGTATTCCCAGTCCACCAAACCCCCAGCTGAAGCATGCCAAGGGAAATCGAAGCCAGCGTTTAACCCAGGATAGTTTTAATCCGTCGGCTGAAACCACGATGATTCCCGTGATTCTACGGCCAAGGGTGCGAGCACCGCGTTGTGAGAAGACTAAGCTTTGAGCCGCCGAAACCCCTAAAACAGTGAGTGCTATGAGAAGTAGATAACGCTCCTGAGGGTCGTTAGGGATGACTTTGCTGACGCCGTATCCACCACCTAGCGCAACGAGGGCATCGAGTAGGTACGCGGAGATAATTCTAAACCTCGACGCTGGATAGAGCGTAATTTCCGGGGCTACATGCATCGGCTTTAAGGCTCTCTCACTTCGTTGAGTGCGCTCAAATTCTGAATGGTACCGAGCCCGACGATAAGAGCGGTCTCGACTCGAAGAACCGAGGGACCGAGGGTGACGGCTTGCCATGCAGCGTCTTGAAATCGTGCGCGCTCGGTGTCGGTGAAACCACCTTCGGGTCCGATGCAAAGAGTAATGGCCTTCGCTTGAGTAAGCGCAATCTTTGCGAGTGGGGTGGTCGCATCGGTCGTGTCTAAGACGAGGCGGAGTGAGGTTGGGTCGCAGTCTCGAAGTAGTTCTTCGAGTAAGAGTGGGCCGCGGAACTGAGGCAACCAACTATGTTGGGATTGTCGAGCAGCTTCTTGAGAAATTTTGTTCCATCGTGCGAATCGCTTGGAGTGGTCTTTTCGATGGTCTTGACTGCGTTCGCAAACAATCCAGCTCAGTGAGCGGGCACCCAATTCGCTGCATTTCTCAACAATCCAGTCAGCGCGCTCTCCTTTAGGGATGGCAGAGGCGATGTGGATCTCGGGCTCAGGGGGCGAAGCAGATGAGATGGAAAGCAGCTCGACTTTGGTTTTACGTTTGGAGGTTTCTCGGATCACGGCGGATGCACTCCGCCCCTGCCCATCGAAGAATTCAACTGGTTCGCCATCTCCGAGTCTCAGGACCGCGGTGAGATACCGACTAAGCTCACCATCGAGCTCACGGAACCCGGTTGCTAGCTCGCTTAGATATGCTCGACGTCTATGCTTCGCCATGCCATCTGCTATACAACGTTCTCCCTTGGGGGTCCAAATGAGAGCTTCGACAAATTGTGCTTCTTGACACTGATTGGCTCCATCGATAGCTCCGCTATATGACAACTACAGCGATTGTTCTCGCCGCAGGCAAGGGAACCCGAATGCGGTCTGCTTTGCCTAAAGTTCTTCACCCAGTCTGCGGACGACCCATGATTTTTCACGTCGTCGACCAGCTTCGACTTGCCGGCGCAAAGCGAATTGTCGTGGTAGTGGATGATCTTAAATCGGAAGTTGCTTCAAGCCTTACCGAGGAGTTCAGTTCGAAGGTTATTGGCTTCGCGGTACAGAAAGAGGCTCTTGGCACCGGCGATGCTGCGCGTCGTGGGGTAAAAGAACTCAAAGGTGAACGAGGTCGGGTTTGGATTGTACCTGGTGACGTTCCTTTGATTCGGGCAGAGACACTGAAAAAGCTACAGCGTGCATCAAAGCGAGCGGTTGTGGGACTTATGACAACCATGCTCGACTTTCCTGAGGGGTATGGGCGCATTGTTCGGCGTGGAAATCGTGTTGAGGCAATTGTCGAACACCGTGATGCTACGTCTGAGCAGAAGGCAATCAAGGAAGTCAATGTTGGGGTCTACGACGTTGAACTGGCTTTTCTTCGTAAAACGCTCAGCAAGCTGAAACGCGACAATGCCCAAGGTGAGTTCTATCTCACTGATATTGTGGCAGCAGGCGCAGATCTCGGTGTCGGAACCCACTGTGTGAGTGACGACGCTGAGTGTCGTGGTGCAAACGACCGAGTCCAGCTCGCCGAGCTTGAGGGTATCTTACGCGAGCGTTTGATCGCGGAACATCAGCGCGCTGGCGTCACCTTTGAGTTACCTGATTCGGTGGTCATTGAGGCGAGTGTACGTTTGGGGCAGGACGTCGTCATTGGTGCAGGGGTGCAGTTACGAGGCAGTACATCGATTGAGGAAGGTGTGAGCGTCGACGGACCCGCGGTGATTAAAGATTCTGTGATCGAGTCGGAGGCCTATATTCGTAGCTTTTCTCACCTTGAAAATGCGGTGGTTGGTTCTGGAGCTGAAGTGGGGCCTTATGCCCGACTGCGCCCTGGAACGGTTTTGGAGCCCAGTAGTAAGGTTGGCAACTTTGTCGAACTTAAGAATACAAAGCTGGGGCAACTCGCTAAGGTCAATCATCTTGCTTACGTTGGCGATTCGGAGGTTGGGGCCTCAGCGAATATCGGTGCGGGGACCATTACATGCAATTACGATGGAGCGAATAAGCACCGAACCTCGATCGGGGTTGGAGCGTTCATAGGCTCAAACTCAACTTTAGTTGCACCGGTCGATATCGGTAATGGTGCTTATGTGGCGGCAGGCTCGACAATTACCAAGGACGTATCATCTGATGCCTTGGCGTTCGGCCGCAGCCGTCAATCGGAGCGGAAGGACTATGCGAAAGGCCTCCGCGAGAAATCTAAGAAAGACTAAGCCTTATGTGTGGTATTGTTGGTTATGTCGGTGATGTATCGGCTGTAGATCACGTTGTAGAGGGGCTTAAACGCCTTGAGTACCGAGGATATGACTCGGCCGGGGTCGCTACGGTGAGCAACGGCGAACTCCTGCTCCGGCGAAAAAAAGGTAAACTTCGGGAATTATCGAAACTGCTTGCGACGGATCCCATCCAGGGCGAGCTGGCGATCGGCCATACTCGATGGGCAACCCATGGTCGCCCTTCAGATGAAAACGCGCATCCACATGTCGCCGGCGATCTGGTGTTGGTTCACAATGGGATTATCGAGAATTATCTCGAACTTCGGCAAGAGCTCGAAGGTGAGGGAGCTTCATTTTCGAGCGAAACCGATTCTGAGGTTCTCGCCCAACTGATTGCACGAGAGTCTGCGGATAATCTCTTCGACCAGGTCTTACAGGGACTCAAGCATGTTCGTGGTGCGTATGCCATCGCGGTACTATCGGCGCGAGAGCCTGATGCCATCGTTGTAGCAAAGAATGCCTCGCCACTGGTGTTGGGAACCCTCGAGGGGGCTTCGATCCTCGCATCAGATATTCCGGCGCTTCTTCCGTTTACACGAGATGTGATCATTCTCGAAGAAGGCGACAGTGCGATCCTCAAAGCGGGCTCTATCGAGGTCAGACGCATCGAGTCTGGCGAAGAAGTCGAGCGTCCGGTCAAGCGAATTGATTGGTCGCCGGTGATGGCTGAAAAGGGTGGTCACAAACACTTCATGCACAAAGAGATGCATGAGCAATCGCGTGCGCTTTCAGATACCTTGCGTGGTCGACTGGGTCTTCATGCGGACGAATCCGCGCTCGAACCATCGCTTCGAGAAGCGATGAAAGGGGTAGAGCGCATTATCTTTACCGCTTGCGGCACAAGCTGGCATGCATGCTTAGTCGGCCGACTCGCTGTCGAAGAGCTCGCACGCCTCGGCTGTGAGGTGGAACTCGCTTCTGAACTTCGCTACCGTCACCCGCTCTTTGGCCCGGATACGATGGTGATAGCCGTTAGCCAATCGGGAGAAACCGCCGACACGCTCGCTGCATTAAGGGAGGCTAAATCTCAGGGGTCCCCAGTATGTAGCATTGTAAATGTACTTGATAGCTCAATAGCGCGAGAATCTGATTGGGTGCTTTATACCCATGCTGGTCCAGAGATTGGCGTCGCTTCGACAAAGGCGTTCATCACGCAGGTCGCATTGTTGATTCGAGTCGCCGTCTCGGTTGCGCACTTGCGGGGCACAAAACCACCGGCTGAGCTCGAGAGACTTCTCGACGAGATGCGACAGCTACCGCAGCTTGTTGAGAAAACACTGGAAGTCGAGTCAGCGGTTATTCGTGCGGCACAGAAAATCCAGCATGCTAAATCGGCACTCTTTCTCGGTCGGGGTTATCACTTTCCCGTTGCTCTAGAAGGCGCGCTCAAGCTGAAGGAAATTTCCTATATTCACGCTGAAGGTTACGCCGCCGGTGAGATGAAGCATGGACCGATCGCACTGATTGAAAAAGACTTGCCGGTTATTTCATTGACGCTCGACGGGCGTCTTTATGAGAAGACAGTCTCCAACATGGCGGAAGTGAAGGCGCGTGATGCGATGACGATTGCCATTGCTACCGAGGGCAATGCTGCCATTGCAGATGTGGCTGACCACGTGCTCTATGTTCCAGCTTGTAGCGAGATCTTATCCTCCATTTTAGCAACGATCCCACTTCAGTTGCTCTCATATCATGTGGCCGATGCGCGGGGGACAGATATTGACCAGCCGCGGAACCTCGCGAAAAGTGTGACGGTTGAGTAAGCGCTCGGTGCGTGAACTGGC
>JAYYQC010000415.1:0-18669 GCA_036128675.1 Myxococcota bacterium
CTTTAACTCCCCAGCCATGATGTCCGTTGGTATCTGTTGACGATACCAAAAGGGAGACCGGGTGTAGAGCCCTCAGCGCGTGACGAAGCGGATCTTATTTACCTACTCTCCCCTACACCGAAGATGGGCAAAAGCAGATAAGTATGTCAATGGTAACACCAATATAATGCACCGCGTTTTAAATGTACTGGACAGTTAATTATTGGCATCCGTCATCTGCAAAACGCCATACGGTATGGCGGTGGCGCTGTGACGCGCTGAACCCTGGCGAGGCCAGTGCTGTCTCGTTGGTCGTCTCCGAGCAATCACTGTACTTTTGGACCGTCTGCCACGTACCTTTGGTGACTTTGAACTCGACAACCTCATCCGTTGTCAACGCGATCGTGGCTCGGGCCAAGGTTGGCGAGATTCGCTCCGCCAGCGTGCCATCTGGTTCCCAACCTTCGACGTTACTCGCCACGTAGATGCCTGCACTCATCGGCGTATTGGCGGGAAGAACGACATCGATTTCGACGTGGGTCACCGCAGTCGCGATAGGCTTGGTTCCAAGCGTTACCTGAATATCGATGCTCGAGCTTTCGCGCGGGAACCAAACGGTCAGTAGTTGTCGGTCACTCTCATAGATGTAGCCCTGCGCGCCGGCGAGCGCTTCATCGCTGGCAGGGAGAGTAATATTTCCTGCCTTTACCTCACTTGGGTTGCCGACAAAGTGTACTCGTAATGCGACCTTGGAATGGTCAGGTGTAAAGCTTCCCTCTGCTTCGCCAAGCGTAACGAATAGCTGGCTATCGGTGCTCGATGTTGAGACAGAACGTCGCCAGAAGGCTCCGTTGCGGAATGCTTCAGTAAGACCGTCGTCCAGATAAATCGTCGATTCCCCGGCATCCGCTTGGGCATCTGGGTAAATGTCTAGATAAAGCGGATCGGCTGCGCGTTCGCCAACCCAGCGAAGTCGCGGCCAAGTTGGAATCGCAGTGTTGGCTCGGACCAGCATAGGCAGACGATTGAGCGGTGCGTTGAGGACCGAGACATCGCCGGGCGTAACCCGCTGGCCGTTATGTCGGTCAATCCAGACGCCGGCCGGTACTTCGATCGAAACGCTTGTAAGCCCAGGGGCAAGCGCAGGAACTGCGAGGATATCATCACCGATGAGCCACACATCGTCTTGGAGCCAAGAGGCCATCGCACCGGGCCACTTATAAACGAGTGGTCGAACAATCGGCTGGCCCGTGCGGGTTGCTTCTTCCATCAAGCGATAGAGATAGGGCAAGAGCTCGTAACGAACATCGATGAGTGGTCGAGTGAGATTCTCGGCTTCATAGGCCCATGGTTCGTGCCCTGGCTTACCTTCCTGAACGTGGCCGCGGAAGAACGGTGATACCGAACCGACTGCCATCCAGCGGGTGAAGAGCTCTTGAGAGGCATCTCCCGTGAAGCCACCGACATCAGAGCCAGCAAAGGGAACGCCAGAGAGTCCCAAATTGCTAAGCATGGTAGGTGTCATGGCGAGGTGCTCCCAAGTACTAAGGGCATCGCCGGTCCAGACCGCGCTGTAAGGGGAGATTCCAGCAAAGCCCGCTCGGGTTAACACGAATGGGCGTTCGCCGGGACGCGCGTCTCGAAGGCCTTTCATTGTGGCGACGGCCATAAGCTTCGCGTAAACGTTTCTCACTTCGCGATGAGTCGTTGGAATACCTTCGCCGTGGTATTGCGTATCGAGTGGGAATTCGCCGGTGAATGTCGTGGGCTCATTCATATCAATCCAAATCCCCTTCACACCGAAGTCCGTGACACGTGGTGTAAGGTCAGCCCACCAATCACGAGCTTCAGGTGACGAGTAATCAGGAAAGACCGATGCACCAGGCCATACTTCACCCACGTAAGTATTGCCGTTGGGGAGGTCTACGAAGTGACCGCCTTCCATACCTGTGTCGTAGACGCTGTAGCCGGGATCTTCCTTGATACCTGGGTCGATGATGACCGTTGTTTTAAAACCTTGTGCTTCAAGATTTGAGAGGAGCGCTTCGGGTTGAGAGAATTCGGTTGGGCTCCAGGTGTAACTGCGGTAGCCATCCATATAGTGAATGTCTAACCACATACCATCGGCGGAAATATCGAGTTCACGGAACGTGTTGGCGATTGACTCAACTTGAGAATCCGGGTGATAGCTCCACTTACACTGGTGGTAACCCATGGTCCACATCGGGGGCATAAAGGTTCGGCCGGTCATCTCGGTATAACGCTCGACAACCTTTGGAATGGTCGGGCCCGGAATCAACACATAATCGAGTGCGCCACCTTCAGCGCTGATGATAACTTCCGATTGATTTTTACCGAGGTCAAAGACCGAGCGAAAAGTGTTTTGAAAGTAGAGACCGAACGCATCCCCGTCTCGAACGGTGATGACGAATGGGTGAGACTGATAGATGGGATCGGTCCACGGCTGGATGCCCTCTTCGGGATTGATGGCGTCGGTCGTCCACATGGTGAGTTCTTCGCCACGCTTATCGAGTCCGCCGGTCTTCTCGCCCAGCGCGACAAAGTGGTCTCGGTCGTCGAGGACCACATTAAGGCGTGGAGAATCGATCTGGTAATCAACCTCGCGGTACATCTCCCCGCTCTCTGTTTCGAAGGAGAGGAGCCCGTTGTTCTTGGCGACGTTGAGTGTCCAGCGCGCGGTTTCTAAAACCCAGACATCCCCAGCATCGTCAAAGTTTAGCTGACCTTGCGGCCATTGCCAGTCTTCGGCAACGGTCCAACCTCGGTCGGGGTAGGCACCAGCGGTGGTCGGAAAGCGCTCTACGCGGAGATGGCCGTCCTGGGTGAGCGTAAGCCTCAAAGTCTCGTTGCCAAAGGTCTGTGTCCATTGACCACGCAACGCATCGTCGATGTTGCTATCGGTGGGGTCGTTGACTTGGCTGCCATCGCTTTCGTCGGATGGATCGCTCATATCGCTACTCTCACTCGGGTCGGCGGCATCGGTCTGATCGGATGCGTCTGACTCGGAGGTGCTGGGATCCGAGGAATCGCTCGCATCCGATGAATCAGCGAGGTCACTCGGGTCTCCGGCGTTGCTCGCGTCGCTTTGGTCACTTGTATCGCTGGCATCTGAACTGTCCGACGCATCGGTGATCGGGCCAGGTGCGGGCGCTCGGGACTCATCACAACCGGTGAGAATGAGCGCGAGAGAAGTCAGCAGAATTGAAAGATATCGGCAAGCCGAGACAGTCATCGAATACCCCCAGAAATTAGTAGTCCGGTGGATAGTTACCAAAGTATTTGGAAAAGGCAATACGTTGTGAGGGGATGTGAGAAATTAGGCGAAGAAAGATGCGGCTTGGTTGCCGAGAAAGCCGAGAACTGAGAATCGAATGATGCGTCCGACTAAGCAAATAGTCAGTAATTTTCGACGGTTAACCTGGAATGAGTCCCCGAGTAAGACCATGGCCCAGAGCGGTGGAATCCCGATCAATGATGCTAGAAAGCTGAGGCTAAGATAGCTTTGGTCGAGGCGTTCTCCGAGTTTTTCTTTGGTTGCTTGGGCTTTATTCGACACCCAAGTCCACCGCTCCATGAGTGTGCCGCCAAAGATATTGGCCAAGCCGAACGTCACCATTTGACCGGTGCCACACGTTAGGCCGATGGTCCAAAAGGGTAAGAGTCCGAGCCCTCCAACCGAAGCTGCAGCCGCTTCGGTGTTGGTTGGCCAGAAAATCGCGCCGGAGACACCGAAGACAAAGAGCACGGCGATCCAGACCGACGCGGGTACGGAGCGATCCTCATAACCTAGCCAAGCTGTGACCTCTTCGAGCAGTTCAGGCATCTCTTCTCCTCGCGACTCCTTTACCTGAGACAACCGAAGGTCGCCAGGGTCGCTTGATGCCGTGCTTTAAAAGACTTCTTGAAGGGTGGGGATGCGGTCACTTTCGGTACTCAGGACGAGTCCGAGAGGAACGCTGGGACGCAGTCGCGTACCTATGATCCAGAAAGCATTCTTCCATCGGATAAGGGTCTGGCTCGTATAACGTTCACCGGTCTCAAGGGGCTCAGGAGTACCATCGTCTCCTTTCTGGATCCAAGTCTCGTCGCTTCCCTCGAGTCGACCATAGCCGGTTAGGATTGGCAGGTATTGGCGCTCTCGCGTCGTCATCAGTCGTAAGGACACATCTTGCTGCGCCTCGTTGATTGTCGTCACGAACTCTACTTCCGATTGTTCGGTTAAGGTTGAGCGCTGAAAACGCTTACCAACGAGCTTCATGTCATTGGCGTCTTCCGGATCCCAATAGAGGGTATCGATGTGATCTCTATCGACGCGCAAGCTAGGAGAATTGGCACTCTGAGCAACGGGATAGGAGTGTTCACTCCGCGTTGTTGGTTCGCCGTTTTCCAAGGTCAGCTCCCAGAGGTAACCCAGTCGAGAACCCTCGGTTGTCTGGCCGACGCCAAATACAAAGATACTGCTCTCTGTACAGTGGATAGCTGCGTCTTCCAGACCGGAGACCGACTGAGTGAATGTCTCCCAGCGCGCAGCTTCATCCGCATCTCTAATGCTCGCGAGCCAAGTCGTTTCACCATTCGAAGTTCCACCGATAATGAGTAGCGATTCGTTGGGGCAGGGCGCTGCACTGACCCAATCAAATTCGAGTCCGTGAGGGCTCTCGATGATAGCGACTCGTTTATAAGGACCTACGGCCGTGCTTGGATCTGGCCCAAGGTCGAAGTCGGCGATGCCAAGTTGACCGCAGGATGAGACGATGACCGAAAGAGCGATGATGACTTGGTATAAATGATGCGCTCGATGCATTACCAACTCCACGTTAGGTCAAATTGCGATGAGAACCCGTAAAGATTGGTCACGAAGCTGCCGTAGTCTTCGTTGTCAGTTTTGAAGATTGTGCTAAATCCATGCACGTATCGCCCTCCGAGGGCGGCGGTAGGCCAAGCATTGCTTCGTTGTAGCCGCCACTCAAGTGCAAGCCCAACGTGCAGTTTAGGCACGTCGAGGATAATCGCCTGATCGGGTAACGTGAGTCCTTGGTCGTAGCGCAGTCCTCCATGAAGTCGCCAAAACCCAATGTCGGAGGAGACAATCTCAGGTGAACTATAACCCAGGCTTACCTGCCAAGTTGAGCGCATTGGATTGGTTGTCGATTCTACCCGGGTTTCTTCATCACGAAGAGATGTGGTCACGGTACTGGTTGGAAGTGGCACCTCAAGGGCGGCCCAGTCGATGAGATTTATCTCAAAAGCCAACTCTCCCATCCTATGATTGAACTTGAGATGTGAACTCCATTTAGGAGGTGTGCCATAGGCATAGAGGTGTGATGCCAGTAGGAGGGAGACGTCCTCCAAGAGTGGAGCGCCGGGACTTGAGGAAACGTCACCATCGAAGTCCAAATCGAGGTCCACTGTGAGTCCTAACGGCGCAGCGTAAGCGATGCCCAAGCGCAGGGAGGGAAAAAGTTTCATCCAGGCGGATGCGAGAAGACGTCGTTTACTCTCGAAGAGAAAGTCGATGGTTCCCTCAAGATTGGGTTGCTCGGTTTCATCGAGAAGCAATTCGCCGCTGAGCTGGATTTTACCCACCGTGGTTGCGAGGTGTTCTACGCCAAGGCCCACGCCCCACACATCGTGTTGCCCGAGAGCGATGCTGGATACGATTGCGAGACGGTCAAGGCGATCTTCAAAGAAGACCATCATCGGTCCACGCGGAGATTGGGTGCGCAGTGACGTAATGTGTTGATTGGGAAGAAACCAGGTTAGGCCGATGACGGCATCTAGATCGATGAGGTGAGACGGTAGACAGAGCCCGCCTTCAAAACCCTGGGTAGTCTGAGTTCGAGTCGTTTGGGATTCGATTTCCTTTGAAAACTGACTCAAAGTGTAGCCATGGCTGAGGGTCTTCTCTGTGCATGATAAAAGGCCAGCTGGATGTGTCGCGGCCAAGGTCCAACTGGGGCCATTCATCGTCGTGGTGTGCCCGAGCCCGATCGCTGAGTAGCCGAGACTGTCTGGTTTCGAGCCCAGCGCGCCCAGGGAACCAAAGAGGAGAGTTCCGAGGACGACACTGGCGATAAGAGCGTTTTGTTGACGGTTCCTCATTGGGTAGGCTCCCAGTCCGTCGCAAGACCGAAAGAACAAACAAGCGTCTTGAATTTAAACTCGGTGTTGACTTCTGCGGCGCATCCAAGGCTGTAGAGGTCGCCGAGCCTTTCGTATTTCGCGACACTGCCCAAGCGTAAACCCAGGTTGGTCATTGCATTGGATTCCGTATGAGAGAGCCCGACCGCGTAGTCTAGAACCCAACGACTCTTCGGTGTTTGGCGTGCTTGATTGCTCAGTGCCGCGCTCAAGCGCTGGCCCGTCTCAGGGAGTGGGCGGGTCTCGGTGGGGGTTAAGCCTGAGAGCCCGACACTTTTTGAATCTGCAAATTCGACTTGAATGCGCCAAGCCCAGTTTCGAGAATTTTGATGCTGAGAGCCGCCAAGCCACAGCGCGGATGGCTCGATAAAGGCGACGCCTCGGATCGCGAGTTCCGGAAGGTCCAAGGGGACGGGATCTTCGAGAGCTGCACGTAAAGGAACATCGTAACCGACCAGAAGTCGATGCCGGTATCCACCCTGAATTGACCAGCCATGGCCGCGCCATCTTGCTTCGAACTCAGGGCGAAAAGAAGTGAGGAGTCTGTTGATAACGTAGGTCTCGTTTCCTTCATCTGCCACTCGTACATCGATGGTACCTACCAGCTTCGCGAGCGAACGAAGTCCCAAGGCGAGATTCAGTCTTGGATGAGGACGACTGTTGAGGGTCGTTCTGAGATCGAGACTCTCGGCGCTCTGCGGAGAGAGTTGCGTCGGTTCAGTGGACCCTTCGGCTCGAAAGAGCCCAAAGGTTGGGTTACCGATACCAACTGCGAAACCACTTACCCAAGCGGTCTCGGTGGGGGGTACGAATGGAATAAAGATAGCGGCACCAAGATAGGCAGTTGGTTCGGTCGGCGAATCTTGCCAATGTCGTGCGGTTGCAAAGATCTGAATATTGCTCCGTGTGTGGTCAGCGACGGTCACTGGACTGCTGAAGAGCTGAGCGCCCTGATTACTCGGAGTTTGAAGGTTGCCAATTTCGGATGGCAAGAGGCCAAAACGAGAGGAGGTTGAGCTTGCATCGGCCTGGATGGTGAAGCCAGTTATCCCGAGTGCGCAGATCACGCTCAACGCGAAGTATGAGCCCATGAAACCTCCCTCTCTGAGCATCACTTTTGGTATTTCTCCTTCCATAGTTGGTAAGGCATTCCATAAACGGAGCTCTTTGCTGCGTCGATTTCAAGAGACTGGCTTTGCTCGTCTGCTGCTTTAACCAACCATTTCGACATGCAATTACGGCAGAAGCCAGCAATTTCCATGAGTTGAATATTTTGCACGTCGGTGCGGTCTTGAAGATGGGATACGAGTAGATCCCACGCACGGGCTTTGGTTTGTTGATCGAGTTGGTCTGACATCGAGAATCCTTTCGTTGGGCCAACGATGTGGTCTATCCTTGACGTTCTCTGAGCGCAAGATTGTTCGGATGGTGGGAGAATAGATTGGGAGTTGGAATTGGGGGCGCTGCAATGGTACAACCTGGCAACATGGGTCGATTGCCTCCATTGACACGCGTCACAAATCGCCTGCGCTTAGGTTTAGGCATCGGTTTGCTTGGATGCGCCCTAGTATTGGGCAGCACTGACGGCCACGCTGCGTCGAAGTACTGGTCTGACGAAGCTGAAAAGGATCTCGCACATCTTCGGGAAACGGACTTCAAATCGATTCAAGGCCTCTATCGGCTACGGTCTCTCCTCGTAGCGGACCCCGGTGCGAAGGTACCTCATCAAAAGCTGGTCGATCGGTTGGTCGAAGCGCCCCAAGTCGCGCCAGCAATTTTGGACATGGCGATCTATGGACTCGACTCCTATCCGTACAACCCACAACTTCCTGGGACCGTTCAAAAGCAGATCCTCAAGAACGGCTTCGTGACTGCGTTAGGGATGCTGAAATACCGACCCGCGACCGCCTATGTCCGGGATATCGCGCATTCGAATACCGAGACAAACGCGGCACGCGAAGCTGCAATTGAGAGCTTAGGCTATCTGGGGTCTGAAGTTGATGCAGAGCGCTTCTTTGTGCTGGTTGGCGATGAGACCGTAAGCTTCGCTCTTCGGAAGTCTTGCTTACTAGCGTTGGTTAGGATTGGCATTCCAGAGGTCATGGACGCAATCACCGGCTATCTCTTGGATACCGAGAGCGAAATGTACGGAGCCGCATTGGCTGCACTTGGCGAGCTTGGTTCTCTGGGCCACAAAAAAGAACTCGGCGCGTCGTTAGACCGAAAAAAAGTCATGGTGAAAGTCGAAGATTTGATGATTCAGGAGCTGCGGCAAGCACGCGACCGGGGCGTGGAGGAGTACATCACATCCATGATGGTGCCTTGGGCTACTTCCGATACGATCCGTAATCTCAAGAAAGTCGCTCGGACCAGTCCGGGCGTAGCGGCAGCCCGATATAAACGCGTCATTCGGAAGCTAAACCGCGCGATACGTTCGCGCAATTGAGGATTATTGACCGCCGGTGGTCTCTTCACCAGGCGCAGTGCTCACCACCCCACCACGCTGCCAGCCCTCAGGTGCGCTCTCCGAGAATCCAAGTGGGCATGCACTAAAACGTGCATCGTCGACACGGATGCTCAGCGTTTCACCATTCGGTTCAGACCAGCACAAGTGCGCGCTGCGATAGGCGATTACATCGGTTGCATTGGCAATAAAAAGCGTCTCGTCGGTTTCAGGAGCTTTGAAGTGAACTTCACCGTGCTCTCCAAGTTGAACCTTCAACTTGATGCGTTCATGGGTGCTGTTCTGAATGCTCGGGTGCTGCACAATGAGGATCACTGACGAAATAAATCGGATTGCCTCAAGATTTCTTTGAATCAGTGTGTCGCAGTGCTCTGATGCCGCAGATGCAAACCACTTCTCGAGGTCGCTTTCGCGAATGCTCACGCCAATCAGCGCACTCTCCTGTAACGATTTCTTGGTGCGGGCGTACCGCTGGGCGATTGCTTTCAGTTTGGGTGGAGTGAAGCTCTGAATTGCAGCCGGAAACGTCTCCACCATCACATCGATGGAAACTGGCACGTCGATCGCGCACTCTGCTGCGCTGGCTAGATGATGATACCCCGCACCATCACCAGCTTGGAGCCCAAGGCCTCCAAGTTCGACGCGACTTGCGGCGCGGTCGGTGTAGTTTACCCCTCCGAGACCAATCATCGAGGGCCCAGTACAGCCGGCCACGAGTACGAGTGTGATGGTCATTGCGGTCAATTTCTTTGGCGGTAATGCAAACTTCATCGAAGGGGTCATCGACGGCTCCTATCCGATCTTGAGTCCCGCATGACTGAAGGATAGGGAAGATAGGGATCACTTTCGAGGAGAATTGCGTCATGTGGATCTACGGTCATCGAGGTGCTCCGGCCACATTACCGGAAAACACAATGCCATCGTTTGAGGAGGCGCTTCGTGTCGGTGCAGATGCAATCGAGACGGATATTCGAGTGAGCAGTGACCTCAAAGTGGTCGTCTTTCATGATGCGGACGCATCGCGGCTCGTTGGCCACAGCGGAACCATTGAGTCGAGTCCTTGGTCTGAGATAGCAGATTGGGATTTGGGGTATGCCTATCAGGACGTATCCGGAGACCGTCCTTTCGTCGGCAAGGGAATACGTGCACCCCTCTTAGAGGAAGTCTTGAGCGCGTTTCCGACCACGCGGCTCAATATCGATATCAAGGACGGAACGGATCGCGCGATTCAAGCGACCGTCGAGGTCATTCGTTCGGCCCAGGCCGAGGAACGGGTTCTTCTTACAAGTTTTCATACACGGACCCGACAGCGACTTTTAGACCTTGGTTATCGTGGTCCTCTTGGTTTCGGTATTGGACAGGTCCTCGCCTTGCGTTTGGCTCCGTCACTTCTCTTGAAGATCGGCCGACGGGCGGGCGACCGAATCCAGATCCCCGTTGAGCAAGCCGGAATTCGTTTCGAAAAACGGACATTTATAAAAAAGATGCACGCACTAGGCATCGCCGTAGATTTTTGGACAATCAACGAGGTCCAGAGGGCACGAGAGCTGGTCGAGTTAGGTGCAGATGGGATTATTACCGACGACCCACGATGCATTGGTGAAGCGCTTAGAGAGTCTTAGGCTGCCTAAGAGCGTCGGAAACTTGCTCTTCTCCTATGTTCAGTGCTTCGATAGAAGCTATGAGGACCCCCGACTTCGAGTTTATCTGTGAATGGATGCGTGACGAGACCGGCATTTTGTTTCGGAATGAAGATCGAGGCTTTGTAGAATCCCGTCTCTACGACGTCGCGGCTGAGCGAGGGATGTTCACTGTCGATGAGCTGATGGATGAGTACCGAGGCAATAAGTCACCCAAGCTTGAGCGAGAAATCATGGACTCGCTCGTTAACGATGAGACGCATTTTTTTCGGAACTTTGTTGCCTTTAAACACCTTCGGCATATCGCGATCCCCAAAATTCTTGAGACGCGAGGCGAAAGCGATGAGCCGTTGCGGTTGTGGTGTGCAGGTGCATCGAGTGGACAGGAACCTTATTCGATCTCGATTATGTACCACGAGGCAATGCCGGCGTTGAAGAAAATCGGTCTCGAAATCTGGGCGACAGATATCTCCCAGACGCTCGTCAATCGTGGAATCGCGGGTCGCTACTCAACACAAGAAGTCTCACGGCACGTACCCGATAAGATTATTCGAAACCACTTTCGACGGAAAAAGGGCGCGTGGCAGATCGACCCACTGCATCAGGAGACAGTCAAATTCCTCAGACTGAATCTTCTTGGCGATTGGAGCGACCTACCCAAATTCGACATCATCCTGCTCCGAAATATTCTTCTCTACTTTTCGCCCCAAGCGCAGCAAAAAATCGTCGAGAAGCTCCATGAGCATTTATTGCCCCACGGGCGCGTCATGCTTGGCACCGGTGAGAGCTTTGAGTGCAAGGACGACTACTTCGCGCTTGTCAGTGAACCGGATGCGGCGCTCTATCTCCTGATGAACTGAGTCTTTCCCCACAATTGAGTAGAAAATTCATCAACCCTTGGGTTGATAAAGGCGCTTCTGCATGCCATCAACCTACCTGCCGGAAGGTTATTGATTCCGGCAATAATTGAAGGCTGGGGTGGAATTGCCATGTTTAAATCAATCATAAATAGTAGAACTTTGTTTGTTGCGCTCTTCGTGATGGGCGTTTCTTGTGGTGACCTGAGAGGTGGGCCCGCGACTCTCCCAAGTGGTGAGGGGACCGAAGAAAACCAAGGGGTTCCCGCTGAGGACAGTGGAGAATCGGAGAGTCCCGCGGTTACCGATCCAAGTGATCTCGATGATCCTATCGATAGCGGTGCAGATAACTCTGATAGTGCAGGTGGGACCGGTGATAGCTTTGAGAGCGGTGATGCATGTGGCGTAGAAACCGTCACCACGGAGGCAGTCTATGCGCCTGTCGATATCTTCTGGGTGGTGGACACTTCTGGAAGCATGGACGATGAGATCGCACTGATCGAAGAACGCTTGGGCCTTTTCGCGGCTTTTATCGCTGAAACTGGGCTTGATTATCGAATTATCGTCATAGGCGCTCAGCATGAAGATCGCCCTCAGAGTTACGATATCTGCGTACCTCCGCCGCTCTCGTCAGAGGATATTTGTCCGGATGTCGATAGCGAGCGGTATCGTCATGTGCGTCGGCATGTTCATAGTACTGAGCCGTTGGTCGTCATGTTGCAGGCGTTCGAAGATTATGCGGACTTCATTCGCCCGAATGCAGTCGCTCACATTATCAATGTGACGGATGACAATTCCGAAATCAGCGCGGAGGCTTTCTTAAGAGATCTCGCGGCAACCGGCCATGTTCCGTTTATGAATGATCCCATCGTTCACGCAATTGCGTCCGATGTGGGTGAGATGTGTGTTCTTGGAATTTGCTGGGACTCCGCATGCAACGGTCCCTATGGTCAAGCGGCCCAGATTGGCCGTGAATATTTGGATATAACATCGATGACTGGTGGAGTGTTTCGAGATATTTGCACCGCCGATTGGGACCCGGTGTTTGATGCCATTGCGGAGACTGTCATTGCATCGACACAGGTGCCGTGTGCCTTCCAATTTCCTGAGACCCCCGAAGGGTATGGAGTATCGCTCGAGTTTATCGAAGTTCAGTTCCAAGGACTCAGTGGTCTCGAACAGGTCAACCAAGTCGCCAACGCAGCGGCATGTGGAAACGAGGGTGGCTGGTATGTTGATAATCCATCGGCACCAAGCACACTTTACCTTTGTCCGGACTCTTGCGGCAGCGTCGTGGGGACTCTGGAAATTGTCTTTGGTTGTGGGAAGTCTTGAGCGCAACGTTTACGCGTCAGGGTCCTGGATAAAGATTTCTTCGAGTCTGCCCAGGACCTCTGCGGCTTGATGTGGCTTGAGCTTCAACAGCTCGGCTGCATCGCAATATGCGATGTCCTCAATACAGTCATCGCGATCTTCATCGGTGAGATGCGGTGCCTCATTCGGGTCAAAGACGGGCAGCGTCATCGCGATCTGCGCGATGTTAATACTGCATGCGAGAATGAGCCCCTCTTTTGAGAGGTCACTCTTCTCCCATGGGGCTAGATGGGATCCAATCGCTTCACGTAGACGACGGTCAATCTGCCATTTGAGAGCGAGAGCGTGCCCGAGTGTGGCATGGTCTACCCCAAAGCATTCTTTCTCTGCTTCTTCGGCACTCATTCCATCGAGCTGCATTTCGATCGCTTGCTCAAATCGGTCAGAGTCCAGATTGTTAAGGAGTGTCATTCCTACATTGTGCAGGAGTCCTGCGACGTACGCGTCTTCCTCAAGCTTGAAGAGAGCCGCGATAACTTGTGCTGCCGCAGCGATGGTCCTCGACTCTTGCCAGAGCTTTTGAGAGCGCGGTGTGGCAGTTTGATGCAGTGCCTTCGCTGAGAGACCGATTGCGAGGTTACTGACATTTTTAAGTCCGATTCGCACGACCGCTGCTCGGATATTGGTGACCGGTACGCTCCGCTTATAGAGCGCTGAATTTGCGGTTCGCAGTAGTTCTGCCGCCATTGCCTGGTCTGTCTCGATGACCTTCGTTAATTGGTCTGCATTGACGTCTGTGTTTCGGCACAGTCGCACGACGCGCATCGCGGTCGCCGGCATCGGTGGGAGATTGGTTTGGTCGAGCAGAAAAGATGAGATGTCGTCGATACCTTTGTCGGCATCGCTGGATTGAGTTTCCTCTTCTTCAGCGAGAGGGTCTGGAATGTTTTTGATCTTCGCTACAATTTTCGTGAGTGACGACTGATCAAATGGCTTCACGAGACAATCACTCACACCGCAGCGCATGACCGCGCTCACCAACTTGAAGTCGTATTCAGTTGGAAGAAGCAGGAGCACGTCGCTATCCGGAGTGCGGGTCTTGATTTGCTGAATTGTAGCGAGAGGGTCCGGTACATCGAAGTCCAAAATCACAAGGTCGGATTCTTGGTATTCGTCCGGGAGCGGATCAGTCGCATCGACTAGAACCGACTTCGTTTCGAAGAACGCATTGAGTCCCGATTCGACTGCATCGCGAATCGGCTCGTCGTTATGAACGGTGAGTGTAAGCATGGACTTTAATCTCTCCTCGCGCGAGGCAACGCACTAAGAAAAACTATAGGCGGTAAGCCGAGTTTCACAAAAGCACCTGAGGAAGAGATCGGCCATGGTTAACGTCAATTCTTCAGGATTGAGATCGCGCGAAAGGTAGGTTTCGCGGTGCGTCAGAACCCCATGACTTCAGCAAGGTGTGTCGGACAAAGTGCATCCGCCCGACCGGTCTTGGTGGCTTCACTTTGACAGTCAGGACACTGAGTTGCTGCTTCGAAACTCGCTTCGGTTCGCTCTTGTTGGTTGAGGTCTCGAAGCCTCTCCAGCGGATCTTCACGTGTAAAGTTGGTGGGATCCCAGCCCGGTTTATTCTTTAGTTCGTGTGCGCCTCGCCTAATGCTCTGGCGCTTTTGCCGCTTTGATGAGGCCATCTTTACGCCCTCCGTCGGGAATCTGGCTTGAATCGATCAAGATGCCGATCTTCTTCACGTAAATCGAGGAAAAAAGCGTCGTTTCAGTCCTTTAAGTTTGTCTGAGAGTGTACAATTTCTGTCCTGTACAAATAATTTACCTACCAGTGGGTTGACAGACGTGAGGCAGGCGTTAGTGATGTCCGCAACCAATGGAGCTATCATGAGACTAAGACGACACCGATGGGCAAAATTTGCTGCTTTCGCAATTTTGGCAATGGGAATTTCAGCATGCGGGGACGACGATACACCGAGCGTTGAGCCCGCGACGTTCGACCTCGAGTCATGCCTAACACGCTGGGATGCTGCCTACGCCGCTCGATTTAATGCCGGAGAGACCTACTTCCTACCCTCATTGTCGACGGAAGAAGACTGTGCCGGTCTTCAGTGGGCTCTGCCGAATTCACCTGCCGGAAACCTCAATGGCTTGGTTCAAGGCGACAATTACGCGCGGTTTACGCCACACACCTCCGGAACCTACACGTTTGAGGTTCAGCGAGACGGCGAGTCGGTCGGCGTTTCACAGACGCTAGAAGTAGTGAATCCGCTCTTACGCCCCTTTCACAATTACAATTACTTCCCTGCGCCTTCAGTGGCGACGCTTGTGGGCAGTGAGCTCTGGGTCGCCGGAGTTTATTCGCCAGAGATTGCTAGACTCGACCCAGCAACAGGTAGTCTCGCTGACGCGATTACGGTCGGTCAGTGGCCCGTTTCCCTCGCCTATGTTGCGACCTTCAATGAGGTGCTTGTCGCCAATAAGGCCAGCGATACCGTAGGGATTATCGATGTTGCAGCCGGACGTCAGATTGACGCCATCTGGGTGGGCGATGAGCCTACTGAAATTGTCTGGGACGATGCGCGCGAGCTGGCCTATGTGAGTTTGGGCGCAGCTGGTCAGGTTGCCATCGTCGATGTAGCGGCGCGAAGCCTCGTGAAAACACTCGATGCTGTCTTCGACCCATCAGCTATGGCGCTTTCGCCAGATGGTACGCAGCTTTTCGTCGCATCACATCGCTCCGGGCAGTCAAACATGTTCCCGTACGAGGACCGCGGTGCCGAGACGGAACTGGATATCGCTATCATCGACTTGGAGAGCCAAGAGGTCGATGGATTTATTCTCGAGGTATCGTCCACGATTCACGACCTTCTCTTTGACGCAGAAGGAACGCTTTGGGTGAGTGCGACGGGCAATCAAACCGAGGGTAGTTTAAACAATCCTGATGACCGAAGCTTTGAACACGAAATCTTCTCCCTTGGTACAAGCGCCGGTGTGGCGACACGCGGTGTGGCGGTTGACCTCTCCAGACAAGCGACAAGCACTGGTTCAACCGGAAACATTCAAGGGTTCACCGTGTGCGGGACTTCCATTTGGGTCGTCGCAGAAGGTGCGAATCAACTTGTCGAGCTCAACGGTGACCTCACCGAAAAATCTCGAATTGAAATCGAAGGTCGTCCGCGTGCGGTTCTTTGCGCACCAGGTGGCACGCCATGGGTTGTCTCATCCAATCGCGGCATGGTCTACGAAATCATCAACGGGGCTGCTTTGGCTTACGACTTAGGTTTGACCGAGCGTCGTAACCAGCTCTTGATCGACGGGCTTGAGCTCTTTTCCGCCCAGGGCGATGGCGTTGGTGACAACCGTAGCTGCAGTAGCTGTCATGTTGACGGTCTGAGCGATGGGGTTGTTTGGAATGCTGGGCCGGTGCCAAACCGACAAGTAACGCGACCGTTTCGATGGCTAGAAGGCACAAGCCTCATTGGATGGGATGGCTATGTCGGTAGCGTGAAAATCAGTGGCTTTGTTGGCGGATCAACGATCAACCATCGCGGCAATACAGCTGAGTCCAAGGCAATGGGAGCCTATATCGCTTCGATTATGCCAGCACCTCCGGCGAACAGTCATACCCATCGAGATGGAACCTTCTCGGCGATGGCGCTCGAGGGTAAAGACATTTTCGAAAACAAGGCTGCGTGCACCGGGTGCCATAGCGGTCCAGTCACGACGAATAAGGCGGTCTTCGACGAGGGGCTCACCCCGGGCAAGACGGATGTTCCCACCCTGGTGGATGTCGCCAAGGTTGGTGCTTGGTACAAGACCGGGATTATGCCAAGTTTGCGCGCGACAGTGGAAGACACTGCCATAAAGTTTGGCCGCGACTTAAACGACAGTGAGATTGATAAAGTCACGCGTTACCTCGAGGAGCTGACCGGGCGCGACTTCTTTGTTCTCAATGCGAATATGGGACCTGATGCACAGAAGTTCCCGGTGGATGGCGACGTCGTTCTTACCTTCAGCTACCCGGTTTTAAACGACCCATCGAATCTCAACTTGCTTATGTTGAAGGACGCGGGTGGTACCGAAGTGCGTGTTGACCGAAGCGTCGAAGGTCGCCATGTCACATTGACTCCGAGAGGGAGCCTTGATTTCAACACAAGTTATACGGTTGAAGTTGCTGAGGGCTTCACTGCCGATGATGGACGCAAAGTACTCATCGACTCGATGACCTTGACCACCGCGAAAGCGCCGGCTCTGCAGCTCAATGGTGATTATAAAATCACCGTAAAGGTTCCAATGCTCAACTTTCAAGCGGGTGAATTCGAGATGGACAACTTGGTTGAGCAATCATCAACATTTAGTGCAGTTGCCACGGAAAATGGGGCGGATGTGCTCATCGATTACGGCGCAGACATGGTCTATGACGATATCTTTATCGTGTCTGAGAGCACTTTGATCACCAACCACATCCCGATTGCGGTTGGCCCTTCATTCCTAAACGGTACACCGATTATTGCCGCAGCAGAAGATACCGATGGCGATGGCGTCATAGACCTAGTCGAAGGAATCTTTAAGCTTACTGGGCCGGGTGTGGACCTTGAAGATATCGAGGTCACCATCGAGAAGTCAGTGCCAAGTGCTGGCGGTTGTGTAGAGGGCTCCGAGGGTGATGCAGCACCAGTGGTGACCCAGGATGGTGATAATGTGGTTATCGATTGGGAGGGCGGCTCGCTGGCTCTCTACGTCGCGACACCGGATGCAACGCTTCCTCTTGGGCCGGGTGCAGTGCAAGGTGGAGAAACCTTCTGGGCAGTGAGTGCAACAGCATTTCCGACGACGTTTGAAGGACCAGTAACGTACGGTGTCGCACCGGAAGGTGGCAGCGATGTGAGCGAAACCAACGGTGCCCCAGTAGGTGGTACACCGCTTGAGTCAGGGAAGTGTTATCGCTTCAGTGTCGTCGTCGACTTTGCATATTCGCATACTACGATTCTTTGGCCATAAAGGCCTCAGGTTGGGCGGGAAGGGAGCACTTTACCCCCACAGTTCCCCGCTTTCTTCCCGCTCTACCTGTTTAAAAACCTGGTCGCTGTTCATGCGGCTTGGGTACCTCAATTGTCTACATTGCAGGCCCTCCTTAACTTCAGTACCTTAACGTATTGATGCGGTGTTTTCCGCACGCGAACAGACGTAGCGTGTCGCGATTTTCTATCACCCCGTCGACGTTTGACGGCTGACCGGGAGTGGTCTCATGCCGCAGTCCTTTGGTTCTCGTGTGGGAACAGTCTTCGTCTTTTGTGTCTGTTCAACATTTGGCTGTCAAAGTAGTGAGGTGGATTTACCTAAGGTCGACCTTGATGCTGTCTTGCTCACAGCGGCTGCCGGCGATGTAATTGAATTGGGCCCTCACTCGTATGAAGGAAGTTTTGAGGTACCTGAAGGCGTTACGCTTCGTGGCGGTCCGCAGACGCGTTTGATTGCCAAAGAAGAAGACATGGTGGTCTTAAATCTCATCCCGGCTAAAGAAGAGGATCGTCCTACTAAAGTAGAAAGTGTGACAATTGAATCGGGGAAACTGGCTATCAATGCAGAGGGCACCGGTTACATCGAGATCCTCAAAGCTTCTATTGAGACGCCAACTGGTGCCGGGATTCACCTCAAGGGTGTAACTGGTAAAATCAAAGAGTCTAAATTGGCAGGCGCGATAGATGGCCCGAATAGCGATAAGCTGATGCTGGGTGAGACATTTAGCAGCGATTCAGTAAGCGTTATCGGAATAGCGATGGTGAATGCGGATGTGCAACTTGAGAAAGTCGACATTGAAGGTTACGTCGGTTTTGGTGCCGTCGCATATCAGAGCAATATCGTCTGGAAAGAAGGCATGGTTCGCTGGATTGTGGGTGCGGGATTCTTCAACGAAGCTGGCACCGCTGTATTGGAGGGACTTACCTTTACGGAAGGACTCCAAAGTAAGGATATTCTAGGTAAGCGCAACGGTTTCGGTATCGTCTCCTCTAAAGAAGCATCCACCGATACGACCAGTGTTCATATAGAATCCATGATGGGTATGGGGCTGGTCGCCTATGAATCGGTTTCAGGTCGGCACTTGGGCTTGAGTGTTATCGATAGCTCTTCTTATGGCGTCCATATTCAGGGCAAAGAAGAGGACCGCACGGTTAAATCTGGTGCGGTTCAGGCGCTTTCCTTCGAGACGCTCAGTTTGGTCGCTAACTCTATG
>JAYYQC010000416.1:0-10000 GCA_036128675.1 Myxococcota bacterium
GCTAAGCCCAACGGTGTTGAGGCAAGTCGTCGGTTCCCTGCCCGACTCTAATTTGCAGGGGCTCCTGGTTGGTCTTGAGAAGGCCGACGATGCCGCAGTGTACCAGCTCAGTGACGACCGTGCGCTTGTGACCACGATTGACGTCATTACACCGATTGTAGACGACCCCGGGCTCTTTGGTCGTATTGCCGCGGCCAATGCTTTTTCTGATATTTTCGCAATGGGCGCTAAGCCTCTCATAAGCTTGTCTTTCCTGAGTAGCGTTAGCGAATTGCCTCTTGAGATGCTTCAAGGGATTTTACGGGGTGCCGGAGATTTCGCACTTCGCGCAGGAGCTCCAATCGTTGGTGGGCACAGTGTTGAGGGTAAGGATTTACTTTTAGGACTGGTAGTCGTGGGAGAGATTCATCCACAGAAGATCTGGACGAAGGCTGGAGCGAAAGAAGGTGACCAGCTCTATTTAAGCAAGCCCCTGGGTACTGGCACCCTAACGACGGCAGTCAAGCGAGGTCGAAGAGAGCTTAGTGCGATTTCAGCTGCGGTCGACGGGATGGCAATGTCCAACGGTTTGGTTGCCTCTTTAGCCCAAGAGCGCCAGGTTCATGCTGCGACGGATATTACCGGTTTTGGTCTTACAGGACACTTGGCCGAGATGGCTCACCACTCAGATGTCAGAATTAGATTAGATTCTTCGAAATTACCGGCATATCCTGAGGCTTTGGCCTGTCTCGAAGAGGGAATTGTCACTCGTGGTAATGCGCGAAACGAAGCCTACGCTCGGGATCTTGTCGATATAGCGGGTACAATTCCTCCACTTGCATTAGATCCTCAGACCAGTGGTGGACTTGTTTTAGCTTTGGACGAGGAAGAAGCAGCGCAACTTAAGCTTGCGACCAATGAAGCTGGTCATGAACTTTGGTCTATAGGTTCAGTAGAAGCGGGCACCGGTCTTGAGTTTGGTTAGTCGTGGTCTCAGGCCAGATGCCGTCCTCTGGTGCTTAGCGTTTCATCTTGCTTTGTTATGCAACGGGTGTAACGCGGACTCACAAGAATTACTCCAATTACCTGCGGACCAGGTGTTGCTTTTAGGTGACCGTCTCACTTCGCTGGAAGATGCTGCTGAGTTATCGGTCCGAACTCCAGACGAAATTATCCTTGCACGTTATTTGGATGACCTCGGGCTTCCTTATGTCTTTGATGTAAGCTTAGTTGGGGCAATAAATCGGGACCACTATGTTGATCATCAAGTAATTTTTTCGACCGAATTCACCTCGACGTTTCCTCCAGCATGGCCTCGGAGTCACTCCCTTCGCTACACAAAAGATGTTCTGATTGGTTCGGCCGAAACATCTACTGCTATATCCGATTCATCTATTTATCACTTTCCAGGTTCGGACCTTAGTTGGGTTCGCGACACTGAGTTCGCGCCAGCCAGACGAGAAATACTCGAATTTGGTAGCACTAAATGGAGCGACGTATGCCGTTCAGAGCATACCAAGTCGTATTTGATTTTGCCTCAGGGATATTCGGAGGAGGTACTTACGCGATGCCCGGCCTGGACTTTACGTGCAGCCTCTCCAGTGAGTCGACCGGTCAGCTTAGTGGGTACACCCGGCACCGCTGAATTGATCCAGGAACTCAACTTAGTCCTCACCGAGTTACAGATGACGGGACATCGTTTTGAGGTTCATCACGATAGTTGGTCATCGATTCGGAAGCGTCGGGTTTTGCGGGTAGCCGCTGAGCGTTCACCGTTCACTTACTTTCTTGAGAGGGGTGCCGAAAAGGGACTTGCCTTTGAGCTTTTAGCGTGGTTCGCCAAGGAGAATAAGCTACGCACAGAAATCTATCCCGTCACGGGCAGAGCCGAGGGTATCGCTCACCTGCGCGACGGACGCGCTGATGTTCTGGTGACGCTTGATAGCGGTGAAACCCTCGCCAATTGGATCCCTACCTCTCGCTCCTACTTCCAAAGTTCGCTCTCAGTGATTCGAGACAAGCATTCTACCAGTGACGTAACGGGGCAATTGGGAATCGATGCGACGCTCGAGGCTGCACCTTTTATCAAGAGCTTCTCAACGGAATCACCCGCTAACTCGAAACCGAGAATTGTGCGTTGGGATCAAGCGCTCGAAAGGCTAAAGGTTGGAGACCTCAAGCGCTTTATTACCTCTGAACCGATGAGTCGTTGGCTTAGTCAACACGTTGACGCTGTGCATGCTGAGGAGTTTAGTGCTCCTGGTTTGGCAGCCAAGAGCCAGTGGGTTTTTGGAGTCCGATCCAGTGCTTCAGGTCTTCGGGAGATGCTCGATGCGTTTATTGAATCAAACCAAGGTTCCTTGATCTGGAATGTCATTCGCAACCGTTATGTACGTTCAAAGCGCGTGATGGGAAGCGCCTCACCTGCCGAGCTGCAGAAGAGGAGTACAATTCCCTACGAATCCGAATTTAGGAAGTTGGCGGGAGAGTTCGGCCTTGACTGGCGACTTGTCGCAGCCCAAGCCTCGGTCGAGAGCGGTTTCAATCCTGAGGCAGTGAGTTGGGTTGGAGCGCGGGGTATTTTGCAGGTGATGCCTGCAACGGCTGAAGAACTTGGGATCCGCCAATTGCATCGAGTGGAAAACGGAATCTCCGCTGGGATGCGTTACCTTAACTGGCTGATGAAACGTTTTGAACCAACCCTACCGTACCGACAACGGCTGCGTTTTGCCCTAGCCGCTTACAATATTGGCCTCGGTCATGTTCGCGATGCAAGGAAACTAGCCGTTCAATTGAAGCTGGATCCTGACCGATGGTTTGGAAACGTAGAGCAAGCAATTCTGAAGCTCCGAGAGCCTCGTTATTACCAAAAGGCACGTTATGGATATTGTCGTGGCGGCGAAGTAGTGGCGTACGTTTCAAAAATCCAGACACTCTACGACGTTTATGTGCAGTCCTTTACGCCCTAGAGATTGGCTGCCAGGCGTGCGCCCTGGTCAATGGCGCGCTTTGCATCGAGCTCACCTGCATAATCCGCACCGCCAATAAGGTGTGGTTCAAACCCGATACCTTCGAGAATTTCTCGAAGGTCGCGATTCGACTCTTGTCCGGCACAAATAATAATGTTGTCGCATTCGAGACACTTAGATTCTCCATCATGATTGATGTGTAAACCTTGGTCATCAATCTTCTCATATTGAACACCATCAATCATCTCAACATTTGCATGCTTAAGAGTTGTCCGGTGAATCCAGCCGGTGGTTTTACCTAAGCGTGCACCTACTTTCCCTTTTGAGCGTTGCAACATGGTAATTCGCCTCGCAGGGGCTGGTCGCTTTGGTTCTACGTTGGTGATGCCGCCTCGGGCTTCATTGTCTGGATCGATTCCCCAATAGGACAAGTAAGCACCGACGTTGGTGCTCGGCGCAGGATGAGCGTCATCATGCTCATGAGCCAAGAACTCACAGACGTCGAAACCAATGCCGCCTGCTCCAATAACAACGACTCTATCGCCGACTGGCTTCTTATCTCGGAGCACGTCGATATAGCTGAGGACTTTAGGGTGTTTTGCCCCATCAAATGTGACGTTGCGAGGGTGCACACCTGTAGCGATAACAACCTCATCGAAATCGTCTCGCTTGAAGGTCGATTCAGATACGGCGGTCTCCAACTTAGTTTTAACCCCAGTAAGCTCCAACTGCCGTTTATAATATCGGAGCGTCTCATAGAACTCTTCTTTGCCTGGGATCTGTTTGGCCATATTGAATTGTCCACCGATCTCGCTTGCGGCATCGAATAAGGTGACGTCATGGCCCCGCGAGGCCGCAACGGTAGAACAAGACAGTCCCGCCGGCCCAGCACCGATAACCGCGATCCGCTTTGGAGCAGGTGCCTTCACATAAACGAGCTCGGTCTCATGGCATGCCCGCGGGTTTACGAGACAAGAGGCAATCTTATTTTGGAATGCGTGGTCGAGGCAGGCTTGGTTACAGGCGATGCAGGTATTGATCTCGTCTTCGCGTCCTTCATCAGCCTTATTTACAAAGTCAGCGTCAGCCAGGAATGGTCGGGCCATGGAAACCATGTCCGCATCTCCGCGAGCAAGAACTTCTTCGGCCACGTCAGGCATATTGATTCGGTTTGAGGTGACAAGAGGAACATCGACGCTTCCTTTCAACTTGCGTGTCACCCAGGTGAAGCTCGCTCGAGGTACCATGGTAGCAATGGTCGGTATTCTCGCTTCGTGCCATCCAATTCCCGTATTGATAATTGTTACTCCGGCATCTTCGAGCCCTTTAGCAAGCTCGAGGATCTCTGGCCAGGTGCTGCCCTTCTCCACGAGGTCAAGCATGGACAGACGAAAAATGATGATGAAGTCTTTACCGACTTCTTGTCTCACTTTGCGAACAATTTCCAGGGGGAACCGGATGCGATTGGTGTAGCTGCCACCGTAATCGTCTTTACGATGATTGGTTCGGGTTGCAATAAATTGATTGATTAGATAGCCCTCGGAGCCCATGATCTCGACACCATCGTAGCCACCCTCACGCGCCAGGACGGAGCAATTTGCGAAGGCATCAACCGTTGCACGGATTTTTCGTTGAGACATCTGTCGCGGTCGAAAGAGGCCAATGGGCGCTTTCACTGCACTCGGGCCGACGTTGAGTGGGTGGTAACCGTAGCGACCGGAGTGCAAGATCTGCATGGCGATCTTACCGCCAGCAAGATGAACCGCGTCGGTCACGGTTTGGTGCTGGCGTGCTTCTTTCTTGGTGGAGAGCTTTGCGGCGAAGGGTTTAACCCAGCCTTCTCGGTTTGGAGCCACTCCCCCTGTAACGATGAGGCCACAACCGCCGGTGGCGCGTTCAGCGAAATAAGCAGCCATGCGTTCAAAGCCGCCGCGGACTTCTTCGAGGCCGGTATGCATGGAGCCCATGAGGGTTCGGTTCTTAATCGTCGTAAACCCTAGGTCTAGGGGTGCGAGTAAGTTCGGGTATTTTGGGTGTGCCGGTGCTGTCATTGGTTCGCGTCCTCCCGTTTTGGGGGAGTTCACTGGCGGTCCCCCTCATTCGCAAGTTGCCGATGGTGACGCGTAATGTCAATTTCGGGAGAGAATAATAGAGGTGCCGAACTATCCTTCTGATTCGATAATACTACCGGGTTCTTGACCCTTACTACCACTACCGGATGCGTCGTATGCAGTGGGGGTTCCTTCAGCTTTCGCGAGCGTCGCCTGCATATGAATCGAAGTAGCTTCGCCCCTCGCAGCCTGCTCAACCCGCTCTGCAATCGCCTGCATGTGAACCGAGAGAGACTGCCCGCTCGAAAGCTTTTCCATGCGGTCCTCCAGGGCTTGCATATGCACGGACTTCTCGCCGGATTGTTGTAGTTCGATTGTCCGCTTGAGATGCTCAGACATTTGAGCAGGTTGGCCCTTTTCTTTCATCGCTTGCGATGCTTCAAAGTGGGCCTGCTGAGGGTCCTTTGCTGGACGCCCCCACTTAACATTTTGACTGGCCGAGCCGATGCCGCCGATTGCCGCAACCATAGGGAACTCCTTGGTGAGAAGTGTTACCTCTGTCGCCTCCGGTATTCAGGCACTTAGCCAATATTGTTGAGTGGTACCCTCGTAACTCCACCCAACTATCTGAATTATAGATCAATTTTAGTCGTTTCAGGTAGAAATTGGCGCAGTTAAGACGAAATGACTCGTAAAAACGATCCTTTAGCTCGTTTTCGAATAAGGGGTCTTAGCTTTTCGCACTCAATAAGGGGTGAGGTTGGGGTCGACTTCTTCCCCATAAGCAATGATTCCGCCGGTGAGGTTATGAAGGTTACCAAAACCATTTTCTTCAAGGATTTTATAGGCTTTCTTCGAGCGACCGCCGAGCTTGCAGTAAATCACCGTTTCTTGTTCCGCGTTCACCTCGGTCATTCGGTTCTCGAGTTCACCCAAGGGAATGAGGGTTGCGCCCTCGATATGGCAGATATCCCATTCGTGCGGCTCTCTTACATCCAAGAGTTGAATCTGCGCAGCAATCAGCTTGTCTTTAAGGCCAGCCGGCGTGATTTCGACCACGCTGTCGCTCTGCGCTTCCGAGACCTGATGGTCGTTTGCGGGAACGCCACAAAACTGTTGGTAGTCGATAAGCTCGGTGATGGGTTTGGCGTCGGGGTCCTGACGAAGCTTGAACTCTTTGAATTTCATATTCATCGCGTCGTAGGTCAGAAGCCTTCCAGAGAGCGTCTCTCCAATGCCAAGTAAAACCTTGATGGTCTCGGTTGCTTGGAGGGAGCCGATGACGCCAGGGAGGATCCCGAGTACACCACCTTCCGCGCATGAGGGAACCAAGCCGGGCGGAGGTGGCTCAGGGTAAAGGTCGCGGTAGTTTGGTCCGCCGTCATAATTAAAAACGGTACACTGTCCTTCGAATTTGAAGATGGAGCCGTATACATTCGGTTTACCGGAAATCACGCACGCGTCGTTGACCAAGTAGCGTGTCGGGAAATTGTCTGTCCCATCGACGATGACATCGTATGGTTCGAAGAGTTGCAACGCATTTTCACTGGTTAGCGCTTCTTCATAGATATCAACCTGGAGATGTGGATTGAGGTCTAGGATTCGGTCCCGAGCGGAGAGCACCTTTTTGTGGCCGACGGTCGAGGTTCCGTGAATAATCTGCCGCTGAAGATTGCTTTCGTCGACGACATCAAAATCTACGATTCCGATGCGGCCGACCCCAGCTGCTGCGAGGTACAAGAGAAGCGGAGAACCAAGCCCACCGGTCCCCACGCAGAGCACTGCGCTGTCTTTGAGCTTCTCTTGCCCTTTCATGCCGACCTCCTCGAGGATGAGGTGACGTGAGTAGCGTTGTATTTCTTCGCGACTGAGTCCGGTCATATCCCTAGCTGCCTCCGGCGATTGACGGGATGATGCTCAGAGCGTCGGTCTCATTCAACGAGGTGGCTCCTTTTTCGAGAAAGCGGATGTCCTCATCATTCAAATAGACATTCACGAAGCTACGAAGGTTTCCGTCTTCCGCGTAGAGGTGTTGCTTTAGTTTCGGAAATTTCGAGGTCAGGTCCGAGAGCGCCTCGCCCACAGTTTGCCCCTGCACTTGAATCTCTGATTGCTTATCTGCGTAGGGACGCAGCGGGGTAGGCAGTGAAATCGTTGCCATGAAACTCTCCTCGCTCAAGGATGTGAATATATGTGACTGACTTGCTTATATATGCACTGCGCAATGAGGTGCAAGCCTTTGACCGTTAACTTAGAGCGTCCAGCGCGATCTTTCTTTGACGAAGGCACAAAAGACGTGTTCAATGCGATCTACCTCTACGGCGGGGTAGATAGTTACAAGGAGTTCACTCGAAATGAAAAAGTCGTGGGTTATTTGTTTGTTGGTCGTTGGCTTGACCTGGGGTCTCAGTGCCTGTGGCGATAATGCCACCGATGATGATCCAGTTGATGTCGGCTGTACATCCAACTCTGAATGCGATGCTGGGCAAGTCTGCGATACCGCTTCTGGGAATTGTGAAGAGGCTGCGTCGACAGGAGATACCTCTGATACGAGCGATGCCTCTGATGCGAGCGATGCGTCCGATGCAAGTGATGCTTCGGATGCGAGCGATGCTTCGGATGCAAGTGATGCTTCCGATACAAGTGATGCTTCGGATGCAAGCGATGCTTCGGATGCAAGCGATGCTTCGGATGCAAGTGATGCTTCAGACCCCTCAGACGTAAGTGGTTTGCCTGGACGTCTTGAGCCATGCCCGGGCAATGAATGCCAGGAAGGTTTAAACTGCGTTGACGTTCAAGGGACCAAGACCTGTTACGCGCCTTGCGCGGAGGACAGTGAGTGCGGCGCAGCCGAGCAGTGTCTCCAGGATAATTTCTTTCTAGGCTCGGCCAACGACCACTGCTTCCCGAATCTATGTCAGCCCGCTTCAGGCGGCCTAATCGGGATTGGTCTAGCGCAAGAAGCGGACTTTGGCGGTCTTTGTAACGCAGGTGGCAATGATGGTGTATGCATGGGCTCATTCCCATTTGACACGCCAGTGGGTGCTCAAGATATCGGCCTCTGCTTTGATACATCGGGTGAGCTCGCTGTCGGCGATGCATGTTCGCCAAGTGCGCCTCATAGCGATGCCTCTCTCAACTGTGGCAGCGGGTCAGTCTGTGTAAATGAGCAATGTCGAGCAACCTGCCTCAACGGCGAGGCTTGCCCCGACGGCACAACTTGTCAGAATGCCGACCTCGCTGGTAACTCGGTTCCGGGCTTTTGCCTTTAGTACAGGCGCCAGTCTTTTGAAGACGGTTCATTTTGTAACGGGTGCCCTCGAGGCACCCGTTTTCTTTTTGTGAATTGCGCTACTGATGGTCATGCGTTAATGCATTCCACGACTTGCGGAAGAAGGAGCGCCTGATGTTGGCCAGAGATGACTTGTTGGTATGGGTAGACCTCGAGATGACCGGCTTAGACCCGGAGACCTGTGCTATCGTTGAATTGGCGTTGATCATTACCGACCGCGAGCTCAATGCTATCGCGGATCCCTTGAACATCGCGATTTGGCAGCCTGAATCGGTACTCGACAAAATGAGTCCCTATGTTCGAAAAATGCACACCAAATCTGGTTTGGTGGAAAGAATTCGGGCATCGACGATCTCAGTCGAAGACGCTGAGAAGAAGGCGATTGAGAAGGTTACCGATTACTGTAAGTTTCAGACAGCGCCGCTCTGCGGAAACACCATCGGACAAGACCGACGCTTCCTTTTCAAATACATGCCGACCTTCGAAAATTTCCTTCATTACCGGAGCATAGACGTCTCAACTGTCAAAGAATTAGGTCAGTGGTGGCACGGCGTCCGCTACAACAAACCATCTGAAGGGAAGCACACTGCGCTGCATGATATCCAGCAGTCCATCGAAGAACTTCGTTTCTTGCGGGGAAGCATTTTCCGTTAGTCTTCTGCTTTTCGACCCTTCTTTAAATTTCGCTCTTTTTTCGCGGCGGTGAGTTGTTGCTCGACTCGCGTTGGCGGGATATACCCGCGCGCATGTTTGAACAGTTTCGTAAAAAAAGTAGTTCGCTCGCCGTTTACCTTATTCTGGGCGGTTTGAGCTTTGTGTTTGCCATTAACTTCGGACCTGGTTCGGGGAGTTGTAGCCCGGGTCCTGATACCTTCGCGGCACGTGTTGATGGCGAAGTCATTCGACAGCAAGACTTCGCGGTAATGTACCGTCAGCGGGTCGAGCAGATGCGTCGGATTTACGGAGGAAGTGGTCTTGAGCTCTCAGACGATATGCTTCAGAAAATGGGCCTCCGTCGCCAAGTTTTAGACGGAATGATTGATCGCAAAATCTTAGCGGCAGAGGCACGCAGTCGAGGGATCGCAGTCTCTGACGACGAGCTCTCTCAGTTTCTCATCAAGAATTTCGGTCTCGAGAAAATCACCGCTCAAGAGTGGGAAAATTACGTCAACAACGTCTACCGAATGGCCGCTTGGCAGTTCGAGGAAGATGTGCGTGAGCAACTGATGGGGCAAAAGCTCGTCGAGATCCTTGAGAATAACGTCGAGGTCGCCTCGACGGAATTGCGCAGTGAATACGACAAAGAATTTAACCGCGCGATGATCAGCTACGTTCGTTTTGACCTCTCGGCAACAGCTATTACTGAGCCATCTGCCGACGAGGTGACTGCTTGGCTGGGAGCCAATACTGAAGCAGCACAGAAGGCTTATGAGGCTGATTTGGGCTCGTACAAGATTGGTAAGCAGGTAGAAGCTCTTCAAATCCTCAAGCGAGTACCACCTGGTGCTGAACCTGCAGTAGCCGATGAAGCGAAGGCGGCGCTTGAGGCAATCAAAGCACGTATTGAAGCTGGTGAAGATTTCGCAACCGTTGCTGCCGAAGTTTCTGAGGATGGAAACCAAGGGAGGCTTGGTACCTTCGGACGGGGTACACTCGCTCGAACGCTCGAAGATGCGGCGTTCTCGCTGAAGGCTGGTGAAATGTCAGAG
>JAYYQC010000417.1:0-16250 GCA_036128675.1 Myxococcota bacterium
GCGCTTGTGAACTCTCGACAAGGATGGCACCTGGTGAAGGTCGTCAACGTCATCGAACCATCGACCAAGTCCTTTGATGAGGTGAAGGTTGATGTTGCACGCAAGGTTCTCGTGGATGAGCGTCGAGATGCTGCAGCGAGTTCAGCAGCACAGGCGTTCCTGGCGAAGGCGAAGACCGATGGCGGAATGCTCGCGCTCACCAAGACGAAGGCCGAGTTAGAGGCGGAGCCGCAGGAAGGTATGCTGGCTCGCGAAACAACGCCTTGGATTCAGAAGGCGACGACCAGCGTGTCGGGCATCGGTACTTCGGAGGAGCTTCGCGGCGTGATCTTCAGCCTTACAGAAGCGAATCCTCTACCTGAAAAGGCGGTTCGGGTTGGACAGTCTTATTTCGTGGTAGAATATTTGAACCGCGAAGAGCCAAGCGATGAGGGCTTTGCTGAACGTAAGGAAACACTGCGTGACCAAGCGCTCTCATCGAAGCGTCAACGGGTCGTTCAAGATTGGCTCAAGAGCGCACGTGACGCCGCCGCAGTGGAGGTGAACCCTATGATCTTGGCTTCCGGAAACTAAGTCTTCGCTAGTTCATCTTGACCTGTTGCCAGGTCGTCTCCAATTCATGATACATCGATACCAACAACATGGTCAGCGGGGAGCGTGATCAATCGTGACCCTCTGTGGTCTCGGGAGGACAGATGGAAGCGTCATTTTCAGAAGAATTAACGATGATGGTTGAGACCGCGCGAAAAGTCGTGCGAGATGAGCTCATCGAGCCGAAGCTCGATATGGCTTACGACCGCAGCGGCGATTTCCCACACGAAATCTACAAAAAGCTGTGGGAGCAGGGCCTGGTGCAGTTGGAGTTCCCTGAAAGTATAGGTGGCGCTGGTCTCTCTTGCTTTGAGCACTGTGCAATTGGTGAGGAGATTGCTTACGGTTGCTTAGGCGTAAACACCTCGGTTCAGGGCAATAGCCTCGCAGCGATGCCGCTCTTGATTGTGGACGATCCAGAACTAAACAAAGAGTTTCTTGCGCCCCTGCTTGAAGAACCGATTTACGCAGCTTACGCCTGCTCGGAGCCAGATGCCGGGTCGGATGTTGCGGCAATGACAACACGTTACCGGAAAGTTGGTGACTCTTATGTTCTCAATGGACTCAAGCGCTGGATTACCAACGGTGATGTCGCCAACTGGTATACGGTCTTCGCGCGTGAAGAGGGAACTGTAGGGCACAAGGGTATTGCCTGCTTTGTGGTGAAGGCTGACCAACCGGGTGTTTCTTGGGATGGGTTGGTTCATAAGATGGGGCAAAAGGCCTCACATACCTGCGATATCATCTTTGAAGAAGTCGAAGTTCCCGCCAGTCGGATGCTGGCCGGGCCAGATAAAGGCTTTCTCTTGGCCATGAAGACATTCGACCGCTCTCGGCCCTGGATTTCTTACGGTGCGTCCGGGGTTATTCGCCGAGCACGCGATGAGGCATTGCAGTACGCGATGGAGCGTAAGACCTTTGGTCAGCCTATCATCGAGCACCAGATGGTCGCATCAATGATTGCTGAAATGGAAGTTAGCTACCAGGCGACCCGGCTCTTGATGTTAAACGCTGCGCAAGAGATTGATCGGGGCAACCTGCGGGGAACCCACAGTGCGTGTGCAAAGGTCTACGGGGCCGACGCCGCGATGAAGGTCACCACAGACTGCGTTCAGGTCTTCGGGGGATACGGTTATACCGACGAGTATATTCCTGAGAAGCTTATGCGGGATGCAAAACTCCTTCAGATTTATGAAGGAACCTCACAAATTCAAAAGGTAGTCATCGCTCGAGACCTGGTCCGGCATGCGAGCTAGAGAACTCAATCAAGCTTGATCGTGTTGACCTGAATTTCGTCTGAAAAACCCGCAACATCAGAATTCACTACGACGATAAGTCACTTCGGTGTATCCTCTCTTAAAAGGAGAGGCGTCGAGGAAGGACGAAGTTGATGGTTGATACGGGCAATAAGACAGGCTTTCCACCCATTAGACCGGTAGAGAAGCCTGCCGACGGCGATGCGGTGGTGGATACTCCGAGTGTCTCCTCGACTGTTCGAGCGGAACAAACACCTGTGTCCTCGGATACCTTCCTTCGCGCACCGACTTCATCGAATGCTTTATCCGACCAATCCAGTCCCACCCAAGGACTCTGGAGTGAACGCCGCGGGAGCCCACAGCGACTCATCGCGCATAGCGAGGTGCTCAAGGGTGCAACTTCTATCGCGCTCCAGCCCGAACAGGACTTTGAGACCGCCTTACGGGACCATTACGGAGAAACCCTACCGGACTCGCTGATCAAGACTATCGCAGCGTTGAATCGCCGAAGTGAGATGCCAAATAGAAGAGTCATCTTGGCCCCCCAGCTCGATGCACTTTATCTCGAGCTGAACCCATCGGAGCGTGCTGCCCAGCGCTCAATGATTCTAAATGCTGACTTTGTCGTTAAGGGTCCAAATGAATCTTTAACCGACATCATCAATAGCCGTTACGGGGAAACGCTGAGCCCCGAGACTCGGCAGGTTCTTGAAACAGCCATTAGATTCGCAAACGGGGTCTCACGTGGTGCTCAGACCGGGCCCATTGTGGCACTCCCACAGACTCAAGACTTAGAAAAAATTATGCGTCGTCTCTACATGGAGGTAGACGTTGAAGCGTTTAGAGCTGGGATCCGCGAAGAGCTTCCCAAAGAAGCGGATCTATCGCGCCTGCATGGCCTAGCTCAGCATTTGGCGAGCGAGGGTGAAACGGCTCTGGTTCATGAGCCCGAAGCCGGTGCGGTCTTTATACCAACATGGGATGACCGTCTTGGTGACGTCGTTCGCACCGCGTATGCCGAGTACTTAAGTGCTCCAGGGTTAACCGACGACCAAGCCGATGCAAGAATGCAGCGTGTTTTGGCGACGGTGATGGTACTCAACCGACTTCAAGATGTCGAACTCACAGATGTCGAAGAACTCTATCTTCCCAGTGTCGAGCAATTTGAGACTGCCTTATCTACGCGTAAGATGCGTCGGTCTATTCAAGCTTTTTTAATTAGAGATCCCGAGCTTGCTAGCAGTGTTGAGGAAGCCGCTCGCTTTACCCTAGACAAGATTGAGTACCAGCGTGAGAATCCGCTTTCTGCCGAAACATTGACCTTGGATGGTATTGTCGCAGCAGAGGAAGAACTCTTTATGTTGCGTTTTCGGCAAGAAGTCGAACGCTATATGGACGAGACTGGAGCTCCACGTGCAGGGGCAATCTCGGCGGTATTTGATGCAATGACCGCTGATGATGACTTTTCCGATACTGAGATAGTATTTCGTCGTGAGGGAGAGTCAGTCCGTGACTACGCCGACCGTTTGTTTGAAGGGACTCTTACCCCTCATGAATTAAGTATCTTCGCCGAAAACCCGGAACTCTTGTTGGCTTTCCACTTGGGCTTTGTGGACCGCCAAGGTGAATTTGAGCCTGGCGTAAAAGAAGAGGTTATGGAGTCGTTGGCTTCTACCGGTTTGGTTGGGGAAGATGGCGATATCATCTTACCTGAGGATCGAACACAACGCGCAGTTGACCTGATGACAATCGCTGCATTCAATGAAGCTACTGGACACAACTTTGAACTTCGTGATGGTGAAGGCGTTGAAGCGTTTTTTGCGCGAATCACACCTGGTTTAAATGACCCAGATCAAGAATACCTGGTGGGGGTTTATATCTTCTACAACATCATGGCTACCAGAGCGTTAACCAGCGATACAGGGCTAAGTCTTGACGACAGTGAAGATATTTTCGCTGAAGAGCCCGATTGGCTAGCGGGATTAGATGACCACGAACTCTCCGAGCTCGAGCAGCAGTTACTCTACACGCAGCTTTTCTCGGACGAAGTTATTGAGGGTTATGACCTCATCGATGAAGATGAAGAGGAGTCGCTTGGCTGGTCTCCAGAGGTTGAAAAGCCAGTGTATGCAACGCTGACCAAGCGTGGCTTATCGCTTGAGACTCTAAATGACGCACGTAAAGCCGAGATCCGTGAGGCCTTAGCTAAATTACAGGCCTTTCTTGACGATCTCGAATTGTCTGTTGAAGAGTATGAAAATAAGATCCAACTAGGCTCAATCGCGATTGCAGATGCTATCGAAAAAGGGTCGCCGATTGGTGGACCGCTTAGCTGGTTTGGCTAAGCTTTATTTTCGTTCAGCGCATAAACGGTCGATCTCAAGCGCAAAGTCCTCATGGGAGTTATACACATATTCGAAGAGTTCGCGACTAAGAGCACATAAAGTCATAGGCGAGCGCGAAATCACGGAGGCTGAGGCCTTTTGTCCTAAAATGACGCTGGTTTCACCTATGAATGCTCCGGCGGATACCTGGGCAACTTTATGCCCAACCCTAAAGAATCCTCCGCCTGTATAGATTTCTGCCTCACCTTCGCAGATAAGGTAAAATCCGACTGGCCAAGTACCTTCTTTGATGATTGTGGTATCGGCCTCGACTTCGACCGCGCATAAGAGGTTTGCTATCGTCTCCACCGCTGCAAGTGGCAATGCTCGGAAAAGGCTCGTCTCTCGACTGAACTCTTTGAAGCATTTGAGTAAATCGGGGTTGATCGGTATCAGTTGCACGCCGTCGGGAAGACTATACTCATCGAGTACATAACGACCTTCATTGACCAATCCGATACCCTCTCGATTTTGGCCGGCGTTTGAGGCTTTGATTGACTTTTGTGTGGCTTTAAACTCGCTTCGTTCCCTGGTTCTTCTTTTAACCATCGCATTGATGCGTGAGGCAAACGAAGGGTTGTGGCTGTAGTGCTTTCTTAACAGCTCGTTGTTAATCTCAAACACTGCGACGTCACCTTCCGCTATGACCGAAGCTGTACAGAGGCTGCGATTAAGGGAGGATTCCTCTCCGATAAGCTGACCGACACCTAGGGACGTAAGCTGTTGAGGACGTCGAAGGAGTCCGGTGCCCACCCAGATTGAGAGATGACCGTCGACAACTCCTAAAATATTTGTATTGGGTTCACCTTCGTGAAGAATTTTATCCCCTTTTGAAAATTTTCGAATTGGGAACTGAAGCATGAATTTATCGTGGTCGCCAACTGAAATACCCTCAAGGAGCTTCAGTTGCTTCAGATGTTTAACCATCTGTTTGTAATTCTCGGGCGATAGGTCATGCACCGTATAATTCGAGTCTTGATGAATCGGTCCATCGTCAATGTCTACGGATTTCGCTTTTGAACTCTTCATATAAAGCGCACTGCCGTGGACTGTATTCATTCTTCGAAATCTATCACTTGAGATCGGCCGGTCGTTTCGGCTGAGCAGGAGATAGCCGCCCTCGTGCAATTTGCCGTGCAGCAATTTCAGTAAATCTTTTGCCTGAGCTTCTCCTAGATACTTATAAACACCGCGAATAAGAATAATATCGCAAAGTGGTATCTCATCGGGCGCGGCTAGGACTGGAGTATGATGATGTATTATATTGCGACTCAGGTTATTCTTTACGAGGAACCCTTCGTCTTTGAAGTCAGCATCTATGAGGTAATCCACCATGCCATCGGGTAGGCCTTGACTGAGCTCGATGGTATTAAAGCGTCCCGTTTGACAGCGTCGAAATCTGTAGTAGCGCTGATTAGATGTGTGAAGCGTAAGCGTCCAATCTTTAAGCTCTGGGATGGCTCGGTTTAGCATCAATGCGAGGGAGTACGCCTCTTGTCCGGTGCCCGGTTCGATACACCAGATTGTGAGTTTTTTATCTGTTTTCTTTTGGAGAAGTGCCGAAATACATGTGTGACGTAACGCTTTAAAGTCGCGAAAGTCGGTAAAGAACTTGCCGTACACATCGTAGAGGTAGTCTAGCCAATAGTGGAAGAGGCCCCCCACTTGAGTCGGCTGGGCGTCTAGAAAGCTCTCCAAGGTCGAAAGGCCGCCCGCGGCCTGAATTTCTTCAACAAACGAGCGCAGAAGTAATGTGTCACTCGGCTCGAGCTCAATACCTTTGATTGCCGAGAATTCTTGGATCAGCTCTTCAAAGATATGTTGAGTCGTGGCTTCCATTGTGAGTCCCATTGAACGACGCTGGGCGTACAAATTCTTTGGTCGAGATGTCACTTCTCTTTGAATAATCATCAAGTGATCTGAACCGTCTCTTGATTATGCTGGGTACGTTGTGTGATCTCAAGACTCCAGTACTTGTTGAGGGCTCATGACATGGCAAAAAAAATTCGAACAGTGTTCATTTGTCAAAGCTGCGGTCACACTGAGCCTCGGTGGTTGGGAAAATGTCCATCGTGCCAATCCTGGAACTCTTTAGTTGAAGAGACGCCAATGGAGACACCGACGAACCGTCTTGGCAAGCAAGATTCAGCGGCGAAGCGGCTCTCTGAGATTACGATTGGGGAAGAACTTAGGACGTCGACCGGCTCTGTCGAGTTTGACCGGGTTTTGGGTGGTGGTTTGATCCGAGGTGCGCTTATTCTCGTCGGTGGTGACCCGGGCATCGGAAAATCAACGCTTCTCTTGCAGGCGATGGGACACCTCGCTGATGAGGGTGAGCGTGTACTTTATCTAAGCGCCGAAGAATCATTGTCACAGGTTAAACTGCGGGCCGAGAGACTGGGAATTGATGCGGATAATCTTTATCTCCTCGCTGAGACTCATTTGGAGCACCTCGAGTCTGCGATTGCACGCTTACAGGCAACTGTTGTTGTCGTCGACTCGGTCCAAACGGTTGGTCGGGCGGATGTCCAGACCGCGATTGGTTCGGTGACTCAGATCCGTGCAGTTACACATTCGTTGATGGAGATGGCGAAGTCTCGAAATATCACCACCTTTGTGGTGGGGCATGTTACCAAAGAAGGGGCTATCGCCGGACCAAAGGTGATGGAGCATATGGTGGATACTGTTTTGTATTTCGAAGGCGAACGCGGCAACCCAATCCGGCTTTTGAGGGCCCACAAAAACCGCTTTGGCTCCGCGCAAGAGATGGGCCTCTTTGAGATGTCTCACCGAGGACTTGAGCCGGTGGAAAATCCCTCTGAAATATTTCTGCGCCAGCGGGCTGAAGGGCCTGGAGGGGTGGTTGTCACTTCGATGGAAGGAACAAGGCCTATTTTGGTTGAGGTTCAAGCCCTTGCGGTGCCGAGTGTCTACTCTTCGCCTCGACGTACTACTCTGGGATTCGATGCGAATCGAACCTCTATGATTTGTGCGGTTCTTGAAGCTCGAGCAGCGGTTGATTTAACGGGGCAGGACCTCTTTGTGAATGTCGCGGGCGGTGTGCGGATCCAAGAGACAGGCATTGATCTTGGGGTCGCGTTGGCCTTGGCATCAACGACTCGACGAACCGCAATTGCATCGGACTTAGTTTGCATTGGGGAAATAGGATTGTCGGGAGAGGTGCGAAGTGTCCCACAATTAGAATTACGGTTGCAGGAAGCCGAAAAACTTGGCTTCAAAACAGCGGTTGTACCTGCAGTTGATCGCGATAAATTGTCCATAACTTTCAGCACCTTGAGACTGAAATGGGTTTCTACACTTCAAGCGGCTCTTGCTGAGTCGGGTCTTGCCTGACAAGCCCTGACTTTTCATCGCGATCGGAAGCCTGTAAGATTTTTCTCCAACGTAGGGAGTGTGTCATGCGTTCAGAAGAAAATCGTCGCAAAGCCGAACGAGTCGATGCTGGATTCGTAATTCAAATCAAGTGCGATACCTTTGACCAATTTCTTCAAGAACACGCCGTGAATATTTCGCAGGGTGGTATTTTTATACAAACAAGCCAACCCTACACGGTTGGGACACTTCTGCACTTCCAGTTTACATCAATTGACCAGGGCGAGTTGATCGATGGCCTCGGACGCGTTGTTCACGTGAAAGAAGACGAGTTTGGTAATCATGGTGTAGGCCTCGAGTTTCTGAATCTATCTGGCGACAGCGAAGAGGTAATCGAAAAGATTGTTACTTCTCGGTATGACTCAGAGTGAGAACTTATAATTCTAGGCTTTGATCCAGGCATCGCGTCGAGGTGCCTCTTTCCGTTTTATCTCTGGCAGTTGGGGCGTTGAATTCTCTGATGCCCCCGCTTCATTTACCCCCAAAGCAGACTTTATGGTCGAGACGGCTTGCTGAGTGACTTTGATTGACTCGGCTAAGTTCATCGAGGGTATTGTGGGTTGTTCAAGGCTTGAGCCGACGCGGGCGATGAAAAGGGAAGGAAGGTCCGCGAGAGGTTGAAGTCGCGGATCCATTGACGAGAGGCCGCGTTCATCGGGGAAGATAAGATCGACTTCGATTGGGCCAGCCGACCATCGAAAGATACCAGCGCGCGTATCCTCCAAGTTTGTTTCTCGTCGGAGTGTTGGATTTTGAAGGTTAAGCTCTTCGAGTAGTAAGTAAAGGCGTTCCTGGTCTCGTCCAGGCCAGCCGGACCTCCATGCTTCCGGAAGTGTATCTTGACGACTTTGTCCAAAATGTCTCAGCTCGGTCTCGAGGCGTCGTGCTTGCGGACTGAAGAGAAAAGTCAGGTAGCGGGGGCCAAAGAGGCAAAGCAGTCGGCGAGTGCCCCTGTGTTGCCCAAATTCTCTAGCCAGTGTTGGCAGGCGCTCTTCCCAGTTCAGTGCGTTTTGTAACTCATCGTACATCTTTACAAGTATAGGGCTGAAGGCCGGTCGAGTCGATTGCGGTAAAGATCTGAATGTGCGAGTTGGAAGGGCAAAGGAGGCCTACTGATGGGAACTTGGTCGATTTCACATCTTAATGAAGCACAACGTGAAGCGGTCCTCTATCCGAATGATCCTCTCTTAGTCCTCGCAGGTGCTGGCACAGGAAAAACCACCGCGGTTACCTATCGGATTGCTCACTTTATAAGAGAGCGTGGCATCGCTCCCTCGTCGATCTGTGCGATGACCTTCACGAATAAGGCTGCGCGCGAAATGCGTGAGCGAGCCTCAAAACTGACCGGGGTATCTCAGTGGAATCTCGATCTGGGTACCTTTCATGGAACCTGCGTTCGGTTGTTGCGGGAATTTGGTGAGCATATCGGGCTGACCCAGTCGTTCACTATTTATGACTCGGATGATCAGCTTCGCTTGATCAAGCAATGCCTCAACGATCTCAAACTCGATGCGCAAGTTTTTCCACCCCGATTATTAAGGCACCATATCGAGGGCTGGCGAAATCGCGGGGACGGTCCAGATGATGCAGAGGCTTCCCCGTTAGATATGACGGAAAAAAAAGCACTTGAAGTCTACCGCCTCTACCATCGTCGAAGTCTCGAATCGAATGCAGTAGATTTTGGTGGCTTATTATTAAGCGTAGCCGCTCTCTTGAAGAGCTCTAGTGAAGTTAGAGAAACGCTGCAGGGTCGTTGGAGTCATCTGCTTGTAGATGAGTATCAGGATACTAACCCTGTACAATATCGCATATTGCGACTCTTGGCGACCCCTGCCCATTCAGTTACAGTCGTGGGTGATGACGACCAGTCGATCTATCGATGGCGAGGAGCCGACCTTGGGAATATCTTGAGATTTGAACAAGACTTTCCTGGTGCCCGAACCATTCGCTTAGAAGAAAACTATCGCTCCACTTCGACAATCTTGGCCGCAGCTAATTCCGTGATCTCAAACAATGTCGCGCGTAAGGGAAAGAATCTCTTCACCAGCAGAGAGGAGAGTGAATCGATTGGTCTACGCGTCTGGTCGAGTGAGCGAGAAGAGGCAGAAATGATTGCCCAATCGATCAAGTGGCATATCGAGGAGCTGGGGACAGACCCTGGTGAGATTGCGATTCTATACCGAACCAATGCTCAGTCCCGGCCGCTTGAAGATGCTTTGCGTAAGATCGGTTATATACCCCGTATCTACGGTGGAACGAGCTTCTACGACCGGCGAGAAGTCAAAGATGCCATCGCGTTTTTGCGGCTCTTGGTGAATCCGCAGTCTGATATCGACTTCGAGCGTATCGTCAACGTTCCGGCAAGAGCAGTGGGTAAGACATCTATTGGTAAAATCCGAAGCGCCTCGGTGCAGGACGGCGTACCGATGTTTGTCATCGCGGAAGCTATGGCTGCTTCTGGAGCTTATGGAGCAACCAAACGGCTGCGTCAGTCTCTTACGCAGTTCACTGCGCTCTTTCAAAGCGCTCGGGAGGCCCTCGACTCAGGCGCGCATATTGCTAGGGTTATTCAGAAACTCTTAGATGACTCGGGCTATATCAAAGCGTTGCGAACCGAAGGGACTGAAGAGGCCCAAGACCGGATCGAAAACCTGTCGTCTCTGATTACCGCATTGGACGAGTATGTTGAACTTAACGAGGTTCCGACGCTTGAAGGCTTCCTCGAAGAGGTCGCGCTCGCGAGCGATATTGATGGGATGGCTGAGGTACCGTCGCAGGTATCCATGATGACACTACACGCTGCCAAAGGCCTAGAGTTCGAAGTTGTCTATATGCCAGGCCTTGAAGAGGGAATGTTTCCTCACAGTCGTTCACTCGAAGAGCACGCAGCACTCGAGGAAGAGAGACGTCTTTGTTATGTCGGAATTACCCGCAGCAAGACCCATCTTTATCTGTCTGCTGCCCGGGTCCGGACCGTTTTTGGCTCGCTCAAGTACAGTGACCTCTCCCGCTTTCTAACAGAAATTCCCGAAGACCTCCTCGACCTCGGGGACACAAAGCTCGAAAGCCCACGCCCAGCGACCTCTACGCAGAACTACATCGATTCCCTCTTTGAGGATTCCGGCGCTGATTGGGATGAGCTGGCTTCTCAAGTTCCTGAAAACGAAAGAGCGGAGCCAAGCTCCCGAGGCTTCGTTCCAGGCTCTAAGGTCAAACATAGCACTTTTGGTGTAGGAGAGGTCTCGCGAGCTGAGGGGAGCGGACGCAATTGTAAATTAACCGTTGTGTTCCCAGAACATGGACGAAAAGTGATTGTCGCCCGTTTCGTTCAAGCTCTCTAGATGTTGAGAAAAGCCCAAAAGAGGCTTGGAAGTCTGTGAGGAATAACGTTAAAACGGGCTCCAGTCAGTGTCGGGGAGGCACGGGAGACGACCAATGAGCTCACGGAAATGGTACATAAGGCGATCCGATGGCAAAGTGCTCGACTTTGCTGACCTTGGTGCTTTGCGTGGTGCGATTGATGCAGGGCTGGTTGATATCACTGATGATGTGAGTCGTAACGGGGACGAGTGGAGTCCTCTTACTTCTATTGCTGAGTTTCAAAGTCTCTTTCACTACCGTAGCAATCCTTCCAAAGTTCCTGTTGTTGAGGCGTTTTCCCAGGCTGCGAAACCCTTCGATGAGCCAGACTTCGATGCTGGCCTCAACCATATCACGGGACAGATGGCGACCATTCGCGGCCAACGTCCAACCCAGTTCAAGAATCGCAATGCGGTGCGAACCGGGCTTCTCAGCCTTCTGGCTTTGGCTTTTGGTGCAATTGTTGCCTGGGGCATCCAGACGATGATGGATAACCAAGAGCGCGACGCAGCCGCGGCGGAGCTCTTGAGCCAAGCTCAGAATTTAGCAAACTCGGATGACGAACTCGATTTAGAGAAAGCGCTTTCGAAATTGGATGAGGTCAAGCTACTTGAGCGAAGCGACTTTACATCGGCGACGCTCAGGGGAAATATTTATTTTCGACAGGCGAAGACTCTGGATCGCAGAAGAGAAGATGGCCGTCGAACGCTCTCCGAAGAGGGGGTCAACGGCGATCCTCAGCGTCTTAAGTTAGAGGCTGAGCTTGCGGCGCTCTCCAAGGACATCGAGACGAAGGTCGCCTCAGCATTTGTTGCTTTTCAAGATGTTATTGAGCTTGATGCCGAACATATTGGTTCCCGCTCAGGTATGTTATTGCTCGCGATGTTTCGTGGTCAGCGACCGGAGGTAAACGAACATCTCTCCGTCCTGCGTAAACTCACGCCGAACGAGAGCTTGCTGGACTTCGCCGAGGCATGGAGCCTCTCAGAGAGTGCACCGGATAAGGCCTTTGCTTTGGTCAAAAAAGCACATGAATCTGGCTATCAAACACTGGATTCTCAGCGTTTACTTGCCCAGCTACTGATCGAATTGCGGGAGTGGGCGCAATTTAAGATTTGGCTGACGGCTCAACAAGCAGACAAGGGTATCCCTGCATCAGAACTGGAACGGTTGGCGAACATTGCTGCTCAGTTAGAAAAAGCAGAAGCTGTACTGGCGAGTGCCAATGAGAAGCCCTCGACCGATGCCACTGTTTCGAAAGAAACCGATGATGCTCTTTTAAAACGGGCAGCGCTGCTACGGCGAAGAGACAAGCCAAAGTCTGCGTCGCGAATTTACAAGCGTGTCATTGAGCGGAGTGCTCGACCCCCAGTCGAGGCCTATACCGGATTAGGTTGGTGCCTATTCGACCTCAATTTACCCTACGAGTCACAGAAAGAGTTTCGTCGAGCGATTCAGATATCCCCAAAAGCCGCTGATGCTCATTTAGGTTTAGCTGAGGTTCTCAGGAGCTTAGATGATGCATCTGCTTTATCTCATTTTGAGATATACTTAAAGCTGCGTCCAAGAGCCGACGACGCCGATTATGTGAAGCGGGTCGTAGAGCAATTGCGCTAGAAAAAGGTACCTAAATATGACCAGCTTAGATGAAAAAGCTGTTGAGCATCTTGCTACACTTGCGAGGCTTAAGTTTTCTCAAGAAGAACTCAAGACTATTCGAGGTGATCTCGAACAAATTCTGGGCCATGTCGACCAGCTTACCGAGCTGAATACCGATGCGGTCGAGCCGACGTCCCATGGCGTGGCCCTGGCCGCTAAGTTTCGCGAGGACATCCGAGGTGCCGGACTTGAGAGAGACATAGCGTTGGCTGAGGCTCCGGAAAATCTCGGCGAAGGCTTTTGCGTACCAAAGGTGATCGACGGATGAGTAAGATGTGTGACATTGGCATTGGTGAAATGACGCGCGGCCTTGAAAGCGGTGCCTTTACGAGTGAAGCATTGATTCGTGAGGTCCTCTCACAGGTAGAGCGGGATCAAGCCTTAAATATTTGGCTGGAACTTAAACCGTCTGACGTGCTTCTAGCGGAGGCAAAAACGTCTGATGAGCGCAGGTCAGAGGGTAAGGCTCTCGGGCCACTCGACGGTGTGCCCATAGGGATTAAAGACAATATCAATGTGCGCGGGCTCAAGACTCAATGTGCTTCGAAACTCTTAGAGGGCTATCGTCCTCCCTTCAATGCGACGGTGGTTGAGAAGCTTCTGGCTCAAGGGGCAATCCTCGTAGGTAAGCTCAACATGGATGAGTTTGCGATGGGGTCATCCAATGAATATTCCGCGTATGGTGGTGTTAAAAATCCTTGGGATCTCACAAGAGTCCCCGGTGGTTCCTCTGGTGGGTCTGCGGCTGCGGTGGCTGCGCGGCATGTACCTGGAGCCTTAGGGACCGATACTGGTGGTTCGATTCGGCAACCTGCTTCGTTCTGTGGCGTCGTAGGGCTGAAACCTACCTACAGCGCGGTATCACGTTATGGGGTTGTGGCGTTTGCCAGTTCACTCGATCAGGTCGGACCTCTTGCTCGGACCGTTGCAGATGTTGAGACGCTTTTTGAGGCACTAAGGGGCGAAGACCCGCTTGATTCGACGTCCCAAGAATTACCCCACAGTGATTCAGCACCCTCAAAGGGGCATCTACGCGTTGGTGTACCCGAAGAATATTTTGGGGAAGGACTTTCTGATGAAGTTCGAGGTGCGTTGGAACAAGCCAAAGCGGTTTGGCAACAATTTGACGTCGAATTCGTACCAATTAATTTGCCACACACGCATTATGGCATTGCGACCTATTATCTTATTGCAACAGCGGAGGCATCTTCCAACCTATCACGGTTCGATGGTATTCGTTACGGGCAACGTGCAAGTGACGCTCGAACGCTTGAAGAGGTCTATGAAGAAACCCGCGGCCGAGGTTTTGGTAAAGAAGTTAAGCGTAGAATCATGCTAGGTACATTCGTACTATCCTCAGGCTACTACGATGCATACTATAAAAAAGCGCAGAAAGTCCGAACGTTGATATGCCAAGATTTCGACAAGGCGTTTGAGACCGTTGATGCCATTTTGACACCAACGACGCCCTCTACAGCATTTCGCGCGGGCGATAATTTGAAGGACCCCCTGTCGATGTATCTGGCAGATGTATGTACCATTAATTGCAATCTTGCCGGCCTACCCGGGCTATCTATTCCGTGTGGCTTTGATTCAGCCGGATTGCCGATCGGCATGCAACTGCTGGGCAAACCATTCGGAGAAGCAACGCTCTTTGAACTGGGGAAGCGTTATGAAAATGCGACTCAATGGACTGAACGGAGACCATCATGAGATATGAAACCGTTATCGGCCTTGAAGTCCATGCTCAACTGGCGACCCAATCGAAGCTCTTCTCAGAGAGCGGCACTGCTTTTGGCGAGCCTGCAAATACCCAGGTTGATGCCGTTTGCCTCGGTTTGCCTGGTGTTTTGCCAGTGCCGAATGGTGAAGCGGTAGAACTGGCGTTACGCGCGGGCCTAGGCCTAGGTTGTGAAATTGCTGAGGTAAGCGAATGGTCGAGGAAGCATTATTTCTATCCCGATCTTCCGAAGGGCTACCAAATCACTCAGTTTGAGCGGCCCTATGCTGAGGGTGGTGGGCTTCCAATTGAGGTGAAGGGCAAAGAGAAATTTGTTCAGCTTACCCGTATTCACATGGAAGAAGATGCGGGTAAGAGTGTTCACGATGATATCGGTGCCAGTGGCCGCTCTTTAATGGATTACAATCGAGCCGGGACTCCACTCATTGAGATTGTGACAGACCCTGATCTGAGGTCACCGGATGAGGTTGTCGCTTTTCTAAAGCTTCTGCGACAAACCCTTCGCTACATTGGGGTTTGTGACGGGAACATGGAGCAGGGTAATTTTCGCTGTGATGCGAATGTGAGTATTCGCCCGATGGGTGAAGAGAAGCTTGGCACGCGTGTCGAGTTAAAGAATATTAACTCATTTAAGTTTATTCAGAGTGCAATTGAATACGAGGTTGCGCGCCAAAGTACACTCTTGGATAGCGGTGAACGGGTTATTCAGGAGACGCGGTTGTGGGATGCGAATGCGAAAAAAACCAAATCGATGCGAACCAAAGAGGATGCGCATGATTATCGCTATTTTCCAGATCCCGATCTTCCGTTATTGAGACTCGACCGTGACCACATTGAAAAGGTTCGAGCTTCGCTGCCTGAGCTTCCTCATGTGCGGCGTCAGCGTTATATGGATATGGGTATTCCGGATACAGATGCTGCGACGCTGACAGAAGAGCGCGAGGTAGCTGACTTTTTTGAAACAGTTCACCAGGTAGCAGGCGACCTTAAGCTCTCTGTAAATTGGGTTCTCAACGAAGTGCTGCGTGAGTGTCGGGATACGGGCATTTCTCAGTTGAAGTTTGATGCTCGGTCTATCGGAGAACTGGTTAAACTGATTAGCGACGGTGTGATCTCTGGAAAAATCGCAAAAGAGCTTTTTGCTGAACTCATTAAAACCGGTGGGTCACCGGCCCGATGGGTCGAGGAACGGGGTCTCGCTCAGGTCTCGGATTCGTCGGCAATTGAACCAATCATCGATGGACTTCTTTCCGAGCACGCAGGGAATGTTGCAGCGTATCGAAGTGGGAAAAAGAACATCCTTGGATTTTTCGTTGGCCAGGTAATGAAAGCCACACAGGGCAAAGCGAACCCAAAGATGGTAAACGAGTTACTTCGTAAGAAGCTCGATGGCTAACTGCTTTCTTCGGGAGGGTGTCGAATATAATGGAAGACCATTGAGCGGTAGGTCTTCATCGCGTCACTGGAGGTCTTTGCGGTATCGAGTTGGAGTCCGTAGCCCGGTGGAGCAACAGGCGTCGACCAGATAACATTTGCAACCAACTCTACTGAGGTTTCAGAGAGCTCAGATGCAGCGAAGATTAGCTCGAGTTTATCGCCCTGGTTCAGTTCCATTGGAGTCTCAACAAAGAGACCGATCGGACTGAGATTCCGCGCGAGGGCATCCCTCGACTCACCGCTTGCACTGGTAATCGTCACCGGGATGGTCATTTGCTCGCGCTTGACCCGCCGTCGCTCGTCTGAGTCGAGGTTTGGATAATCGTTTTGGGAGTCGTTCCCGAACCACTTATCCATCAACTTTTCGATAAATGACGTTTGCGTCCTTGCTCTTTTGCTGCTTTTTCAGCCGCCGCCTTTAACTTCTTC